>NZ_JBFBDY010001073.1:0-1610 GCF_040683475.1 Kitasatospora sp. NPDC093558
GTCTTCCACAACCCGGCCACCGACCGGCTCGAACACGCCGGTTCCTACCTCACCGGAGCGGTGCGCCAGAAGCTGCAGGAGGCCGTCCGGGCCGCCGAGAAGGATCCGGCGTTCGCCGTGAACGTGGCGGCGCTGGAGGCGGTCCAGCCCCGCCTGCGGCAGCTGGGCGAGTTCACCGTCCAGCTCGGCGCGTCCTGGGTGCCGCCCGAGCTGGTCCAGGGCTTCCTGCGGGACTATCTCGGCGACCTGACACTGCGGGTGGAGCACACCCCGCTCTACGGGTGGTCGATCTACGCGGGCAAGGTCCCCGAGGAACGCAACCTCATGCTCGGCACGCCGCGGGTGCCGGCGCTGCGGATCGCCCAGAAGGTGCTCGGCAACTCCGACCTGACGGTCTACGACACCGAAGTCACCGAGAACGGCAAGGTCACCCGGGCCGCCAACGACGCCGACACCCGGGCCGTACGGCAGAAGGCCGACGCCATGCGGTCGGCGTTCGAGGCCTACGTCACCGGCACCCGCGAGCGCGCCACGGTCCTGGTCGAGGCCTTCAACGAGGTCATGAACGGGCACGTCGTGCGCAACTACGACGGCCTGTCACCGACGCTGGACGGCCTCACCACCGAGCGCACCCCCCACGCCCACCAGCTCGCCGCCGCCGCACGCATGCAGTACGAGCGGTCGGTGATCCTCGCCCACGAGGTCGGCCTGGGCAAAACCACCACGATGGTGCTCGGGGCCATGGCCCTCAAGGCCTCCCAGCAGGTCACCAAGCCCGTCGTCGTCGTGCCCAACCACCTCGCCCAGCAGTGGTACGACGAGGCGAGCTTCCTGTACCCGAACGCCGACATCCTGCTGATCACCAGCGAGGACCTGGCCGAGGACCGGCGCCGCGCCACGCTGGAGTACCTGCGCTCCAACACCCCGGATCTGGTGATCTTCACTGAGCCGGCGTTCACCAGCGTGCGGATGAGCCCCGAGCACCAAGAGCGCTACATCTTCGGCGAGGTCGAGCGGCTCAAGGAACAGATCAAGCGGGAAAAGGCCGAGGCCGGCGTCCGCCTGCAACAGTCCCGCCTCCAGGAGCGCCTGGAACGCTTCGAGGCCGAGATCCGCACCGCGGACGCCCCGATGCGCCGTCCCGGCGAGGTGTACTGGGACGACCTCGGCTTCGACTACCTCCTCATTGACGAGGCGCACCGCTTCAAGGGCCTGGGCATCAAGTCCCGCCTGGCCTACTCCCAGTCGAAGATCAAAGCACTCGACCTGCACCAGAAGCTCGACCACCTCCACCAACTGCGCCCGGACAAGCCGGTCGTCACCCTGGCCACCGGCACCCCGCTGACCAACTCGATCTCCGAGATGCACACCCTGCTGCGCTACGCCGCGCCGTGGATCCTGCGCCAGTACGGCTGCGAGGGCTTCGACGAGTGGGCGGCCCTGTTCGGCAAGACCAAGGTCCGCCTGGAGATGGCCCCCGACGGGTCCGGCGTGCGCCTGGTCGAGCGGTTCTCGGAGTTCACCAACCTCACTGCGCTGTCCACCCAGTGGCGCCTGATCACGGACGTGAAGACCGCCGACGAGGTCGGCATCAAGCGCCCCACGATCGC
>NZ_JBFBDY010001074.1:0-1605 GCF_040683475.1 Kitasatospora sp. NPDC093558
CCCGTCTACCCCTCCGCCTACCCCGAGGTGCTGGCCGTCCGAGACCTCGGCCCGGGCGGGGTGCTGCCGGAGAACGCCGCGATCGGCGGCCGGGTGGACCTGGCGGCCCCGGGCGACGCCGTGACCGGTCCCGGCCCGACGGCGGGCGGGTACTACACGGGCGCGGGCCCGAGCTTCGCGACGGCCTTCGTCGCCGGCACGGCGGCGCTGGTCCTGGGCTACCGGCCGACCCTCACCGCCGACCAGCTGACGGCCCGCCTCGAAGCCACCGCATACCGTGCGGGCGGCCTCCTGCCCGACCCACAACTGGGCTTCGGAACGGTGGATCCGGTGTCCGCCGTGACCACCACGCTCGACCGCGAAACGCCGCCGAGCCCACACCCCGCGACCCCGACCCCGACCACGTCCGCGCCGGCGATGCCCCGTACCCGCCCCCCGTCCGAAGCCCCGGCCCAGGCCGCGGCGGTGGCCCTGACGGCACTGGGCACGATCGGCCTGGTCGCCATCGCGGGAGCCGTGGCCCCCCGAGGCCGCGCCCGCCGCTGGCAACCGGCAAAGGCCGACGAGCCGTCATAGCCGCCCGTCGCACCCCGAGCGGAAAGTCGGCGGGCCCGACTTCCTGCTCCGGACGGTGGCGCCCTAGCCCAGGCCGTTGCCCAGGAGGTCGAAGGCCCGTTCGGTGGCGAGGACGGCCGCCGGGTAGTGGTCGTCGGCGGAGGTGCCGGCGGCCAGGTGTTCCTGGTTCATGATCGCGAGTTCCCGCTGCACCACGATCACCTGGGCGGCCACGAGGCGTGCGGTGAGCGGGTCGACGCCCGCCTCCCGAAGGGCCTCCGTCAGGGATTCGGTGCCGCGTTCCGAGTAGCGGATCAGCCGTGATGCCAGGCTCTCGGTACCGGTGATCAGGCGGAGGAAGGCCATGACCTCGGGGTCGTCGCACAGGCCGGTGTTCGGGTCGCGCTGGGCCAGGGCGTCGAGGCGGGCCGCCCGGAGGGCCTCCAGCGGGGCCTGTCCGTCGAGGCGGGCGCGGACGATGCGGGCCGCTTCGCTCTCGTGGTCGGCGAAGCGCTGGAGGACGAGGTCCTCCTTCGTCGGGAAGTAGGCGAAGAGGGTCCGCCGGGAGACCTCCGCCGCCTCGGCGATCTCGGTGATCGAGACCTGGTCGAAGCCCTTGTCGAGGAAGAGGCGGATCGCCGTCGCCGCGATCGTCTCGCGGGTGCGTTCCTTCTTGCGTTCCCGCAGGCCCATGTGCTGATTCATGCACTCAGTCTACCCCATGGTAGACTGAGTGCAGAATTGCACCTGGTTTCTTCTTTCGGAGGTTGCTGTGCAGACCGAAGTCATCGTCGTGGGGGCGGGCCCGACCGGGCTGATGCTGGCGCACGAGCTGACGCTGGCCGGGATACCGGTCGTCGTCACGGAGAAGCTGCTCGCCCGCAGCACCCAGTCCCGGGCGGGCAGCCTCCAGCCCCGCACCGCCGAAGTGCTGGACCTGCGGGGGCTGCTGGAGCCGCTGCTCGCTCAGGTGCCGGCCGGGCCGAGCACGGGCGGGCATTTCGCCGGGCTGCCGGTCGAGCTGGACTGCGAGCCGTGGCGCACCCGCTA
>NZ_JBFBDY010001075.1:0-1602 GCF_040683475.1 Kitasatospora sp. NPDC093558
GTCCCCCGCCCCCCCCCCCCGGCGCCCGGGCCTCGGTCGTCCGGTGCCTGGTGCCCGGAGGCGGTCAGAGCCGCGGCGGGTCGGACCTCGCCTGGTGCCCGGAGGCGGTCAGAGCCGCGGCGGGTCGGACCCCGTCCGGTGCCCGGAGGCGGTCAGACCCGGGGCGGGTCGACGGCGAACAGCTGCTCCTCGACGTGGTCGAGGGCGACGCGCAGGGCGCCCATCGCGACGACCTCCGAGCCGAGCGCGGCCAGCGCCACCTCGGGCGCGCGGAGCGTGAACTGGGCGAGGCGCTCGCGCAGCGGCTCCAGGACGCCGTCGAGCCCGGCGGCCCACCCGCCGACCACGACGAGCCGCGGGTCGATCGCGAGGACGAGGGCGGCGACGGACTGCACGAGGCGGGTGAGGAAGCGGTCCATGGCGACCTTGGCTACCTCGTCGCCCTCGCGCGCCAGCCGCAGGACGCGGGCGACGGCGGCCTCGTCGAGCGGGTTGAGCGGCTTCCCGGTGGTGGACAGCAGCCGCTCGGGGGTGACCTCCTGGCCGAGCAGGTGCAGCGCGCCGATCTCGCCGGCGGCGCCGCCGTAGCCGCGGTGCAGGCGGCCGTTGATGAGCGAGCCGGCGCCGGGGCTGAGGCCGGCCATGACGAAGACGACGTCGTCGGCGCCGACCGCCGCGCCCTTCCAGTGCTCGGCGATCGCGGCGAGGTTGGCGTCGTTCTCGATCATCACGGGGCAGCGGAAGGAGCGGCGCAGCCGCACGCCGAGGTCGAGGCCGGTCCAGCCGGGCATCGCCGTGCCGAGCCGGATGGTGCCCTCGCGGTCGACGATGCCGGGGGTGCCGATGCCGACGGCCCACAGGTTGTCGCGCGAGACGCAGGCCTTGCGCAGCACCTCGGCGACGGCGGTGCGGACGGCGGCGAGCCGGTCCTCGGCCTCCAGCGTCTCGTCGACGGGCTTGAAGTGACTGCCCAGCACCTCGCCGGTGAGGTCGGCGAGGATGACGCGGACGTCGTGCACGCCGATCTCGATGCCGAGGATGTGCCCGGCCTCGGCGCGGAAGCGGAACCAGCGCGCGGGCCGGCCGCGGCGCCCGGCGCCCGGCTGGCCGTCCTCCTTGGGCTGGTCGACCTCGGCGACGAGCCCGGTGTCCACCAGTCCCTCGATGACGCCCTCGACGGTGGGCCGGGAGAGCCCGGTCTCGCCGACGAGCTGAGTGAGGGTCACGGCGTGGCCGGCCCGCAAGGCCCGGAGCGTGACCGCCGCGTTGATCCGCCGCAGCAGTGAGGAGTCCCCGCCGGTGAGCCGATCCGCCAACACGATGCCCTTCGCCGTTCGCGCGACTGCCCTGGCGCGCGGTGTCGAGTCCGCGGGGACCGCCAACGCCCCGCGGGGTTCCGCCGCCCGGGACCGAGGCGCCGGCGGCGCGGAAAGCCGCCTGCGTCAGGGCCGGGCGAGCCCAGCCGGATGCTACCCGTGCGGATGGCGGCCGGGCGAGAATCCCCGCAGCTCATCGGCCCGTCCACCAGGTGATCGTCGAGCTCGCCGAGTGCTGGCTGTTCGTCATCGCCGCCGCCCAGGGCACCCACCTCGCGGTCGTCGC
>NZ_JBFBDY010001076.1:0-1599 GCF_040683475.1 Kitasatospora sp. NPDC093558
ACGGGCACCACCTGTCGGTGGACGACATGCTGGCGCGGATCGCGGCGGTGACCCTGGACGACGTGCAGGCCGTCGCCCGTGATGTGCTGGGCGCGCACCGGCCAGCAGGCGGGACTCCGGATCGTCGAGGTCGTCCCCAACGCCCCCGCCGCCCGGGCCGGCCTGCGCCAGGGCGACCTCCTCCTGACCGCCGGCGGCGCACCGATGAGCACCGCCCAGTCCCTTCAGCAGCTCATGCTCGCCGACGCCATCGGCCACCCCCTCGCCCTCACCGTCCTGCGCGGCGACGCCCTGGTCGACGTCATCGCCACGCCCACCGAACTCCATGCGGACGACTGACATCCACAAGAGCGTCCGACCGGCCGCCCGGCCCACCGGCGCGGGTCTTTGACGATCCGTCACCACCGGTGCTGGGGTGGGCCCATGGAACCCATCGAACGCATCCGGCAGGCGATCACCCACGAGCGTGAGGAGTGGCACGCCTGGCTCACGGGACTGCGGGCCGGCCGGGCGCCCGCGCCGCAGGGCCGGATCCGGCACGTCTTCGTCCTCGTCCTGGAGAACCGCTCCTTCGACCACATGCTGGGGGTGTCGACGGGCACCGTGACCGACGGCGTCCTGCGGCACGGCACCGGCACGGACGCGGTGACCGGCGCACCGACCACCGTCGACGGCCCCGACACCGGCGCGGTCAACCGCCACGCGGGCACGGACTACCCCGTCCGGATCGGCGCGCCCTTCGCCCTGCCCGTCGACCCGCCGCACGAGTTCTGCGACGTCCAGCTCCAGCTCGCCGGGACCGCCATCACCGGCCGCCCGCACGACGACCGGTGCGCCTACGACGGCACCTACCCGCCGATCACCCTCGGCGGCTTCGTCGACAACTACGTCAACGAGGCGACGGTGAAGCAGGACGCCGAGGGCCTCGCCGACCCCGGCACCGTCCTGGCCTGCTTCACGGCCGAGCAGCTGCCCGTCCTCAGCACCCTGGCCCGCGAGTTCGCCGTCTGCGACCGCTGGTTCTCCGCCCTGCCGGGGCCGACCTGGCCCAACCGCTTCTTCCTGCACGCGGCGAGCTCCGCCGGCCTCGACCACAGCCCGGGCCCGGTCGACACCGTCCGCTCGCGCCTGAGCGGCTACACGTTCGAGCACGGGACGGTCTACGAGGCGCTGGAGGACAAGGGCCTGCCCTGGCGCGTCTACGCCGGCGACGCGCTCCCCCAGGTCAGCGCGCTCGCCGGGATGGACCTGGCCACGACGGTCGAGCACTTCCACCACCTCGACGACCTCGCCGAGCACCTTCAGGACCCCGCGTACCCGGCCGCCTACACCTTCATCGAGCCCGACTACGGGCACGTCCTCACCCACGGCGGCGACTTCCGCTGCGGCAACAGCCAGCACCCGCTGGGCGACGTGACCGACGGCGAGGCGCTGATCAAGCAGGTCTACGAGGCGCTGCGGCAGTCCCCGCTCTGGGAGTCCAGCCTGCTCGTCATCACGTACGACGAGCACGGCGGGTTCTACGACCACGTGCCGCCGCCCGCCGCCGTCCCGCCGGGCGACCGCACCGACCCGGAGCACAGCGCCCACGGCTTCCGC
>NZ_JBFBDY010001077.1:0-1599 GCF_040683475.1 Kitasatospora sp. NPDC093558
AGCGCCCCCGCACCGGGCCGTTGCGCGACATCGTCGCGACCATCCAGCCCGAGCAGGACGCGCTGGTGCGCGGCGGGCCGGCCGAGTCGGTGTGCGTGCAGGGCGCGCCCGGCAGCGGCAAGACCGCCGTCGGCCTGCACCGCGCCGCGTACCTGCTCTACACGCACCCGCAGCGGATCCAGCGTTCGGGCCTGCTGGTCATCGGCCCGAACCGGGCGTTCCTGCGCTACATCGCCGAAGTCCTGCCCGCGCTCGGCGAGATCGACGTCGCCCAGTGCACCGCGGAGGACCTGGTGGCCGCCCACCCGGTGCGCGCCGAGGACGACGCGCGCGCCGCGGCCGTCAAGCAGGACGCCCGGATGGCAGCCGTCTTGGAGCGCGCCCTGTACGCCCGGGTCCGGGTGGCGGGCGCGGAGCCGGTGGTCGTCACGGAGGGTTCGTACCGCTGGCGGGTCCCGAGGGAGGTGCTGGAGTCGATGGTCGCGGAGGTGCGCGGGCAGGGCGTGCCGTACGCGATCGGGCGGGAGCACCTGCGGACCAGGGTGGTGGCGGCGCTGCGGGACCGGGCCGAGCAGCGGACGGGCGTCCGCGGCGGGACGTGGGAGGCGCGGATCGGGCGCTGCCGGCCGGTGAAGGAGTTCCTGGACGCGGCGTGGCCCGCCGTCCGCCCGGAGCTGGTGGTGGCCGAACTGCTCGGCGACCGGGCGGTGTTGGCGGCGGCCTCGGCCGGGCTGCTGGACGAGGAGGAGCAGGCGGCGATCCTGTGGCGGCGCCCGCCGCGCTCGGAGCGGAGCGCGGCCTGGTCGGCGGACGACCTGTTCCTGCTGGACGAGGTCGCGGGCCTGATCGAGCGGCCGGCCGGGTTCGGGCACGTCGTCGTCGACGAGGCGCAGGACCTGTCGCCGATGCAGTGCCGCGCGATCGCCCGCCGCAGCGGCTTCGGCTCGCTCACCGTCCTCGGCGACCTCGCGCAGGCCACCACGCCCGGGGCGGCGCGGAGTTGGCCCGAGCAGCTGGCCCACCTCGGCAAGCCGCAGGCGGCGGTGGTGCCGCTGACGACGGGCTTCCGCGTCCCGGCGGCGGTGATGGAGCTCGCCAACCGGGTGCTGTCCGCGCTGGGTGTGGACGTGCCGCCGGCGGTCTCGCTGCGCGCGGGCGGTGAAGTGACGGTCAGTCAAGTCTGCGATGTGGAAAGGGAAGTAGTCGACGTCGTCCGCACGGCACTCGGCCGCGAGGGCTCGGTGGCCGTGATCGCGGCGGACGGGGAGGTGGCGCGGACGGTGGAGGCGCTGGCGGCGGCCGGACTGCCGGCGGCGACCGCGGACGGGGTCGGCGGGGCGGCCCGGCTCACCGTCCTGCCCGCCTCGCTGGCCAAGGGGCTCGAGTACGACCACGTGATCGTCCTGGAGCCCGCCGCGATCGTCGAGGCCGAACCGCGCGGCCTGCACCGCCTCTACGTGGCGCTCACCCGCGCCGTCTCCCGCCTCGACGTCCTGCACACCCGCCCGCTGCCGGCGGCCATGCGGGCGGGGGTGTGATGAGCCGGCTTCAGCGGGTCCGGCGCGCCGGGCCGGCGGCGCGGGCCCAGCCGTGCTCCAG
>NZ_JBFBDY010001078.1:0-1598 GCF_040683475.1 Kitasatospora sp. NPDC093558
AACGGCGAGGAGGCGCCGGCCGCTGCGCCGGAGCCCACTGCCGTCGCGCCGACGCCTGCTCCGGAAGCCGCCGACGCCGGGCTGCTGCTCGTCGCGGTGACCTCGTGCCCGACCGGCATCGCGCACACCTACATGGCCGCCAAGGCGCTCGAACTGGCCGCCGCCCGGGCGGGTGCGCGGATCGAGGTCGAGACCCAGGGGTCCGCCGGCGCGACGCCGCTGGCCCCCGAGGTGATCGCGGCGGCCGACGCAGTGATCCTCGCCCATGACGTCGAGGTCAGGGACCGCGCCCGCTTCGCCGGCAAGCCGACCGTGGACGTGGGGGTGAAGGCCGCCGTCAACCGCGCCGACGACCTGATCGCCCAGGCCGCCGCTCTGGTCGCCCAGGCCGGCAGCGGCGCCCGTGCCGCCGCCCCGGCTGCCGCACCGAGCGCGCCGGCGGGCGAGCACTGGGCCCAGCGGCTGCGCAAGTACCTGATGACGGGCGTCAGTTACATGATCCCGTTCGTCGCGGCCGGCGGCCTGCTGATCGCGCTCTCCTTCGCGATCGGCGGCTACCAGATCGCCTCCGCGCCGTCCGTGCTGGGCCACTTCGACTGGACCTCCGCGCACAGCTGGGCGGCGATGCTGTTCCAGACCGGCAAGGCCGCCTTCGGCTTCCTGGTCCCGGTCGTCTCCGGGTACATCGCCTTCGCGATCGCGGACCGGGCGGCGCTGGCCGCCGGCATCGCCGGCGGTGCCATCTCGGTGGCGGTCGGCGCCGGCTTCCTCGGCGGCATCGTGTCCGGCCTGGCCGCGGGCTTCCTGGTGCTGTGGATGATCCGGTGGAACGTGCCGCGGGCGATCAGGGGCATCATGCCGGTGGTGGTGATCCCGCTGCTGTCGGTGGCGGCGGTCGGCTTCCTGATGTTCGTGCTGGTCGGCTCGCCCATCGCCTCGGCGATGAGCGGCCTGACCGACTGGCTGAACGGCCTCTCCGGCTCCAACGCGATCCTCCTCGGTCTGCTGCTCGGCGCGATGATGGCCTTCGACATGGGCGGTCCGCTCAACAAGGTCGCCTACACCTTCGCGGCCGGTGCGCTCACCACGGCGGGCAGCACCCCGGACGCCGGCAGCCTGAAGGTGATGGCCGCCGTGATGGCCGCCGGCATGACCCCGCCGCTGGGCATGGCCCTGGCGACCGTCGTCCGGCGCCGGCTGTTCACCGCCGAGGAGCGCGAGAACGGCAAGGCCGCCTGGGTGCTCGGGGCGTCGTTCATCACCGAGGGCGCGATCCCGTTCGCGGCGGCCGACCCGCTGCGGGTCATCCCGGCGAACATGGTCGGCAGCATGACCGCCGGCGGACTGGTGATGGCCTTCGGTTCCACCCTGCGGGCCCCGCACGGCGGAATCTGGGTGCTCCCGCTGATCGGCAGCCCGTTCCTGTACCTGGTCGCGGTCGTGGCGGGCACGGTGGTCACCACGGCGGTGGTCGTGGTGCTCAAGGGGATGCGCAAGCCCGCCGTTGCGGCGGCCCCGGGTGCCGTCGTCGCCGAGAAGGAGCTGGTCGGCGCCTGATCCAGCCGGTCTCCTGACACGACTGTGGCGCCCGCTCGTTC
>NZ_JBFBDY010001079.1:0-1596 GCF_040683475.1 Kitasatospora sp. NPDC093558
CGGCCTTCCGGCCGGGCGAACTGCGGTTTGGTATTCTGGCCGACCCGTCGAGGCCGGACAGCAGCAGGGCCACGTCCAACCCGGTGTTCAGGTACTCCACGAACACCGGGTTGTTCAGCGCCCAGGGCGAACGCCGCTCCCGGACCAGCCCGATGGCGCGGTCGGTGTCGTGTCCGAGGAGCGTGAGGGCGCCCGCGACCACGAGGCCGGAGCGGTTGAAGCCGGAGTGGCAGCGGACGAGCGTCCGGCGACCGCGGCGCACGGCCTCCGCGGTGAGCTCGACCGCGTCCTGGACGGCCCGGAGCTGGACGGCGGAGAGCACGTCGTCCGGCACTGCGCGCACGATGTGCTCCACGTGCGGGGACGGCCCGTGGCCCGGCAGCGTGAACAGGCTGACGACCACGTCGAACTCGTCTCCCACGACGGCGAGTTCGAGCTCGCCGCCGGGTGGGGTCCAGTAGTGCCCGCCCATCCAGAGCCCGGGAATGATCTCGTTCCAGGGGGTCGAGGGGCCCGGGTTGTCGCGCTCCTTCTTGCGGGTCCGCATGCCTGGCTCCGTGATCCTTCCCGTTCGGCGGGCCCTACTCGCCCGTGGTGCCGTCGATGTGCTCGCGCAGGAGGTCGGCGTGGCCGTTGTGGCGGGCGTACTCCTCGATCATGTGCGTGAGGATCCAGCGCAGCGAGAAGACCTCCTCGCCGTAGTGGCCCGGAGTCTCCAACGAGGGTGCGGCGGCGACGAGTTCCCGGGCGTGCTCGCACTCGCCACGCCAGACCGCGAACGCTTCGTCCGGGTCGGCGTCGTCGACGTCGAATTCGGCGAAGGAGCCGTCCGGGTGCTTCCAGAAGCCGGGGCGGCCCTCGTCCGCGAGGACGTTGCGGAACCAGCTGCGCTCGACCTCGGCGAGGTGGCGGACCAGGCCGAGCAGGCTGAGGCCGGATGGTTGGAGGGCCCGGGTGCGGAGCTGGCCGGGCGTCAGGCCGGCGCACTTCATGGCGAGCGTGTCGCGCTGGTGGTCCAGGAAGCTGGCCAGGGTGTCCCGTTCGGCCGCGGTGCGGAGCGTGGTGGTGCGCTGATCGTTGTCCATCGGCTCATCCTGCCGCCGTGGGCGCCTGCTCGCGAGGTGATTTCCGCGGTGTGCGCGGAAGGGCGCGCCGAACCTCCCCGCCTACCCGGCGAGTTCGCCGAACGCCCCGGATTCCGTGGCCAGCCAGTGGACCGCTCCCGCGACGTCCGCTGCGACCGGCACGCCCTCGGGCAGCGGCGGGCGCTCCACGACGACCACCGGCAGGCCGAGTTCGCGCGCGGCGGTGAGCTTGGGCGCGGTGGCGGCGCCGCCGCTGTCCTTGGTGACGAGGACGTCGATCCGGTGTTCCCGCAACAGCGCGCGTTCGCCGTCCAGGGTGAACGGGCCGCGGTCCAGCAGGACTTCGAGCGAGGACGGCAGGGGCGGCTCGGGCGGGTCGACCGACCGGGCCACGAAGTGCAGCCCGTCGAGGTGCGCGAACGTGCCGATGCCCTGTCGTCCGGTGGTGAGGAACACCCGCCGCCCGAGGGCGGGCAGGGCCTCGGCCGCCGCGGCGAGCGAGGGCACGGGG
>NZ_JBFBDY010001080.1:0-1592 GCF_040683475.1 Kitasatospora sp. NPDC093558
GGAAGGCCTCCAACGAGCAGGACGAACGTGTCACCGTCCGCAACGTCGCCGACACCAGCCAGTACGACGCCGTCCGCACCGCCGCCACCACCGCACTCGCTGGCGACGCCACCCAGGTCCACGCCTTCCTGCAGACCGGCCGCTACACCGCCGCCCTCAGCGACTACCGCATCAAGGTCTCCCAGCTCATCGAGACCGGCGGCCCCCGGGTCCAGGCCGCCGCGAAGGCCGCACTGGAGACCAACACCCCCGACTCCATCCTCACCGTCCTCAACCGCGACCAGTACACCGCCAAGGCCAGCGACGACCGCGTCACCGCCTCACAGCTCATCGAGACCGGCGGCGACGAGGTCAAAAATCGGCGCGCAAGTCGCCCTCGAAGGCCCCTACCCCGTCCTCACCGACTTCCTGACCACCGGCCAGTACCAGGCCCAGCAGCAGGACAAGCTCACCGAGGCGCACAACGCCTCCATCGACAACGCCATCGACGGCGCCCAGCAGGTCGCCGCCCTCGCCCAGCAGAACGCCGCCTACGCCGCCCAGGCTGCAGCCGTCGCCGCAGGCGCCGCCGCCCAGGCCAACAACGCCGCCGCCCTGGCCGCCGGCTACGCCCAGCAGGCCAAGGGCGCCGCCGACAGTGCGAACGCGTCCGCGAGCAAGGCCGCCGAGTACGCCGGGACCGCCCGCGCCGCCCAGGCCCGGGCCGGCCAGGCCGCGGCATCCGCCCAGAACTCGGCCTTCTACGCCCAGGCGAGCGCCGCAGCCGCACGTGCCTCCGCCAGCACCGCTTACGCCGCGGTCACCGCCGCCCGCCAGTCCGCCGAGAACGCCGGCTGGAGCAGCGACAAGGCCCGTGTCATCGCCGGCAGGGCTCAGGACGAAGCGATCGCCGAGCAGCTGACGCAGCAGTACATCGAGCTGAAACTGGCGCGGGCAGAGGAAGAAGCCCTGAAGTCGGCCATCCGGGCCGCCAGCAAGCCGAGCGAGTCGAGCTGGTACGACACGTTCTCCTCGCTCGGCCACGGCGTTCTCGACCTGGCGAGCTTCTTCCCCGTCATCGGCTCGCCCGCCGCCGCGATCAACTGCGCCTGGTACGGCGGGGAATGGTTCGCCGACTACGCCAGCGGCGAGGATTTCGGGCTCTCCTGCCTCAGCATCATCCCCTTCGCACGCCTGTTCCGTGCCGGGGCCAAGTACGTCAAGGGCGGGGAAACCCTCCTCAAGTGGGGCACGAAGCTCGAAGAGACCAGCGGCGCCATCAGCAAGTGGGTCGGCAACAAGATCGACAAGATACCCGGCGTTCGGCGGCTGCTGGGTGACGGCGACGCCCCCTCATGCCCCACCCGCCTCTCCAACAGCTTCCCCGCCGGCACCCGCGTCCTCATGGGCGACAAGACAACCCGGCCCATCGAACAGATACACACCGGTGACACCGTCACCGCCACCGACCCCGCAACCGGAACCACCGGCCCACGGACCGTCGACGACGCCATCTACACCCCCGACGACACCAACTTCACCGAACTGACCGTCACCACCGCCGACAGCGGCGCGAAGTCCACGGTCACCTCCACCGACCACCACCCCTACTG
>NZ_JBFBDY010001081.1:0-1591 GCF_040683475.1 Kitasatospora sp. NPDC093558
GTCTCGCACCCCGGCGCGCGCGCGAGCGTGCGCTGCTTTCCACCCGGAGCGCCCTGTTGCGAACCGCCCGGCCGGTGCGGGAGGTTGGACCGGGCCCGCGGCCCGCGCCATGTCTGACGCTCGATCACGTGGAGGGATGTCGGCGATGACATCGAAGATCCTGCTCGTCACCGGGGACGCCGCCGAGTCGCTGGAGGTGTTCTACCCGTACCAGCGCCTGCGCGAGGAGGGCTACCAGGTCGACATCGCGGCGCCGACGAAGAAGCGCCTCCAGTTCGTCGTGCACGACTTCGTCGACGGCTACGACACCTACACGGAGAAGCCCGGCTACACCTGGCCCGCGGACGTCGCCTTCGCCGACGTCGACCCGGCCGACTACGTGGCCCTCGTGATCCCCGGCGGCCGCGCCCCCGAGTACCTGCGCAACGACCCCGAACTCCAGCGGATCGTCCGCCACTTCTTCACGGGCGACAAGCCCGTCGCGCAGATCTGCCACGGCCCGCTGATCAGCGCCGCCACCGGCGACCTCGCCGGCCGCCGCAGCTCCGCCTACCCCGCGCTCGCCCCGGACGTGAAGGCCGCCGGCGCCGAATTCGTCGACGCCGAGGCGGTCGTGGACGGCGTGGTCGTCTCCGCCCGCGCCTGGCCCGACCACCCCGCCTGGCTGCGCGCCTTCATCGAGATCCTCCGCACGAAGGCCCCCGCCTCCTGACCCTGCCCCCATCCGCGCCCCCACCCCACCCGGGGGCGCGGACCGGAAAGGCAAGAACGGACCTCTCTTCCTGCGCCGTCGGCGGACGTCCTACGGTGACGGGCGACAGAGCAGTTGATCGTCGCGAGGAGGACGAGACATGGCAGAGCCGCTGATCGCCGCCGTCGGGGGGAAGGTGCCCGTCGTCGATCCGGGGGCGTTCGTCGCGCCCAATGCCGTCGTGGTGGGGGACGTGACCGTCGCCACCGGGGCGAGCGTCTGGTACGGGGCGGTGCTCCGCGGGGACGCCGAGGCCATCGCGGTCGGTGCGGGCAGCAACATCCAGGACAACTGCACCCTGCACGCCGACCCGGGCTTCCCGCTGGTGGTCGGCGAGCGGATCTCGGTCGGGCACAACGCGGTGCTGCACGGCTGCACCGTCGAGGACGACGTCCTGGTCGGGATGAACGCCACCGTCCTCAACGGCGCCCGGATCGGCGCCGGTTCGCTGGTCGCGGCGGGCGCGGTGGTGCCACAGTGCTTGCAGGTGCCGCCGGGCTCGCTGGTCTCGGGCGTGCCCGCGAAGGTCCGGCGCGAGCTGAGCGAGGACGAGCGGGCCGGCATCAAGCTCAACGGCGCCGGCTACGAGCTACTGGCCGACGCCCACCGGGACATCGAGCCCATCGGCTAGACGGCCGCGGCCTCCCGGGCCTCCCCGGCCGGCGCCGGCACCGCGGGCGAGCCGTCCGCGGGCCGGTGCCGGTCGGCCGCCCACGCGAGGAGCGCGACCACCGCGCCCGAGGCCGCCAGCCCGGCGCCGACCAGGGTCGGCGAGGTCCAGCCGAGACCGGCGTCCAGCGCGAGCCCGCCGAAGTACGCGCCCTGCGCGTTGGCCAGGTT
>NZ_JBFBDY010001082.1:0-1588 GCF_040683475.1 Kitasatospora sp. NPDC093558
CGCCGAACTCCGGCGCGACCTGCGGCACTTGTGCTGGGGCGTGGCGGGCACGGTCGAGCCGTGCGAACTCGCGCTGGACCTCGAGCTCGCCGAGAAGGCGGCCTTCCGCACCCTCGGCTGCCTGCTCTACGGCATGGACCGCACCGCCGACGCCGTGTTCTGGTGGCGGATCGCCGCGCAGTACGGCGACCAACTGGCCGTCCACTGCCTGGCGGTGCACTACGCGGCCGAGGGCGAGGACGGCGACGCGGCGCGCTGGGCCGTCCAGGCGCAGGACCTCAGCGCCCCCGGCCGGCTGCCGGCCCTCGCCCCCGACGTCCGGCCGGACGGGGCGGCGGAGCTGGTGCGACTGCTGGCGGAACGTTTCGACGGGGAGATCGTCCTGACGCTGCGGGAGATACCGGACGCGGCGCGTCCCGGTGCGGACGGCGGCCCGCTGGGCGTGCGGACGGTGCGGGGGAGGGGGCCGGTGCGGATCCGCTGACGGTGCGGGGGAGGGGGCCGGTGCGGATCCGCTGACGGCAACGGCCCCTGGCCCCGCGCGTGTTGCGGGGCCAGGGGCCGGAGGGCGGTTGTCGCCGGTCGCCGGTAGTCGGTGACTAGCCCTTCTTGGAGATGAAGTCGTACAGGCCGGCCGCCACGTCGTCCAGGTACGGACCGGCCTGGTACTTCTCCGCGTCGTTGCCGACCGACACGTTGCTGACCAGGGCGGGCTTGCCGTCCTTGGCCGACAGCCAGCCGCCGCCGCTCGAACCGCCGGTCATCGAGCACCCGATGGCGAGCATCGGCGGGCGCGAGGGGTCGTAGGACATCCGGGACGGCTTGCCGCCCTGGCAGTGGTTCAGCTCCAGCCCGTCGAACGGGGGAGCGGCCGGGTAGCCGTAGTTGGTGATGTTCAGCTGGTCGCGCGGGGCGTTGAACCAGACCGGCAGCGCGCCGCCGACCGTCTCCTCCAGCGACTTGCCGGTGTCGTTCTCCGGCTTCACCCGCAGGATCGCGAAGTCGTACTGGGCGGCCGGGCCGACCTCGCCGCCCTCGGCCTCCCAGACCGGGGAGGTCACGTGGTTGACGGCCGCCCACTCGCCGTACGGCGCGTACTGCGACACGTCGGTCGGGCGCTTGCCGCCGCTCACCGCGCCACCCGCGTTGAAGTCCGGGATGAAGACGATGTTGTTGTTGAACGTCGAGCCCTTGCCCTGGTGGGCGCAGTGCCCGGCGGTCCAGACCAGGTTGCTCTTGCCCGGGTGCGCCGGGTCGGCCACCACGGTGCCCGAACACACGTAGTGCTGGCCGAGCTTGCCCGGGTCGAGGGTCTCGGTGCCGGGCTTGTCGAAGAAGATCTTCCCGAACACGGCGAGGTTCTTGGCGTACGGGTGCGCGTCCGCCTGCGCGTCGACAGTCTTCGGCGGCGCGTCGTTGCCGCCGTCGGCGGGCGGCGGGGTGCTCGCCCCGGTGGGCTGCGCGGTCGGCTGCGGGGCCTGGCCGGTGGGCTGCGCGGTGGGCTGCGGGGCCTGGCCGGTGGGCTGCGCGGTGGGCTTGCCGGCGGGCGTGGCCGTCGGCGGCTTCAGCTGGTCGACCGGCTTGGCGG
>NZ_JBFBDY010001083.1:0-1585 GCF_040683475.1 Kitasatospora sp. NPDC093558
CCCGCGCTCGCGGGGGTTCCTCCGCCGTCGTTCCGGACTCGGGGGGACTACTCAGTCGGCCCCGCGCTCGCGGGGGTTCCTCCTGGCTCTGGGACGAGCAGGGCGGTGTCAACGGTTCGTGAATTTAGACCCCTTGAGAGTTCTTGGGTTCTAACGCTTGTCGCAACATTCCTTGATCATGATGGGTGTGTTGATGGCGAGGCGGGGACCCAAGCGCAGGCTCGATCTGGAAGCGGAGTACTGGCGACAAAGGCTGGCCGCGATCGTGGTCGTGGCGACCCCGGGCTGTACCTGGCGTCAGCTCCCGCCGGTCTTCGAGGCTTGCTGGCAGACGGTGCACCAGCGTTTCGCAAAGTGGAAGTCAGGGCCAGGCCTGGCCGGCCCCGGATGGATTGGCTTATCCCGGACGAGCTAGGTGCGCGGGGCGAGTTGGACCGGTCGGGGTACGCCAACGATTCTGTGGGTATCCGCGCCCCCAAAGGGGGCCACTGACCGGAGCGAATCCGACCGGCCTGCTCTTCGTGCCACGCGGAGAAGGTCGCCGTCCCGGCGGTTCACTCAGAGGTGGCGACCACCTCCGACACGTCATGCGCAGCCCGTCTCGTCGTCTTCGGCGAGTGATGAACGGACCATGCGTAGATAGGAGGGTGGCAAAAGCGGGTTGTCTGAGGGGGCCATCCAGTCGAATCGACTACGGACGCTGCGCAGGCGGGCAGCAGCACTTTCGGCCTGGGTGGTGCCCATCTTCGCGCGGTGCTCGAGGGCACCGTCGACGATGGCACCCAGCGGCGCGTCGGGAGACTTCCGCCAGCGCTTCGGGCGCCGGCCGTTCATGCGCTCCTCGGCTGCGTCGGCGCGGGCATCGTCGGGTGCGCCCAGGAGTACCGTCAGCGCGGTCTGTGCGTGACGCCGGTTGGCACTGTTGGGGAACCGCTTGTTCCGGCGGATGTTCCTGCGTGAGCTCTTGTCGTTCTCGCCGTAGTTGTTCCGATGGTCTTTGAGGTAGCTCAGCCGCTTCTTTTCCTGGGGTGTCTTGCGCTTCACCGTCCTATTGCCTCCTTCGGCTCCCGAGAGTGCCCAGATTCGGCCAGCCGGGCGAAACGCATCGAGCAGCGGCGCTGGCTGAGCCCAGTCGGCACATATCGATCCATGTCGGCGATCGTAGGCAGCGTCACGAACGTCGAGCAGGCGCTTTTCGACCGGCCTGCGTCCTGTCAGTGCGGCGGCGGACGCCCTTGGAGCCAACGGAGGTAGCCCCCTCGTCGTCGAAGCTCCTCCTGGCGTGCCCGCTCGGCCTCTTCCGCTGCCCGTCGCCGGGCTGCGGCCTCCGGGGACTCGGGGACGGGCGGCGGCGCGGAGATCCTCGGATCGAAGGGCGGCAGTGCACCCGGCTCCCCGGCGCGGCCCGTGGCGATCCACCGGCGCAGAGCGAAGCAGACGACCAGCGGCCAGAGGAGCAGCGCGAGCACCCACAGCATGACAATCGCGGACCAGGCCGAGCCGTGGGTCAGGGAATCCGGCAGAACCGATGCCATCGTCATCAGCAGCACGAGCAACGCCAACCAGGTGCCGATGATCACACCCG
>NZ_JBFBDY010001084.1:0-1582 GCF_040683475.1 Kitasatospora sp. NPDC093558
GTGGAAGTCCCGGAGCAGCCCCGACGGGGCGATCCGGGAGGCGATCACGTCGACGCGCAGGGCGCGGCTGCCCGGGCGCACCGAGGCGGCCGCCCGCTCCGCGACGCGCAGCAGCTCGCGGGCGTGGGGCAGGAACGCCTGCCCGTCGATGGTGAGTCCGGCGCCGCGCGGGGTCCGGTGGAACAGCCGCACACCGAGGTCCTGCTCCAGCGTGGCGACACGTTTGGAGACGGCCTGCTGGGTGACGGCCAGCTCGGCGGCGGCGTCCTGGAAGCTGCCGGCTTCGGCGGCGGCCACGAAGGTGCGTACGGCGTTGAGGTCCATGCCGCGAAGCCTAGGGTCACAACGGATGGTTGTACCGTGCCGGGCCGACGGTTGTTTGATCCTTGGTGTAGCTGCCCGCTTTGATGCTGCCGTTCGCCTTCTGGTTGTACCGGCGGCGGTTCCGTTCCGAGAGGGGTGCGCGGGGGATGTGGGGCAGGCAGCAGTTGGACGTGGGGAGGCCGTCGCTGGGGAGGCCGTTCGGCTGGCTCTGGGCGGCGTACGGCGCGAGCGCGATGGGCACCCGGCTGGCGTTCGGCGCGTTCCCGTTCATCGCCATCCACGTGCTGCACTCCGGGGCGTCGGCCGTCGCCGTGCTCGCGGCGGCGGGCACGGCGGTCGGGGCGGTGGTGGCGGTGCCGCTCGGGCCGTGGGTGGAGTTCCGGCGCAAGCGGCCGGTCATGATCGGGATGGACTTGCTCCGCTGCGCGGCGCTGCTGAGCATCCCCGCCGCGTACGCGCTCGGGTGGCTCGGCTTCGGCCAGTTGCTCGCGGTGTCGGTGGTCGTCGCAGCGGCGGACATCACGTTCGGGGCCGCCTCCGGCGCGTACCTCAAGAGCCTCCTCCCGCCGGAGCAGCTGCTTGCCGCCAACGCCCGCTTCGAATCCACCACTTGGACGACGACCGTGCTCGGGCCGCCGCTCGGCGGTGCCGCGGTCGCACTGCTCGGCCCGGTCGCGACCGTCGTCGCCGACGCGGTGAGCTACCTGCTCTCGGCGCTCGGCATCCGGGCCATCGGCGGCCGGGAGCCCCAGCCCCCGCGCGGCGGCTCCGCCCGGCTGCGGGCCGGCGACCTGCTCGACGGCTGGCGGTTCGTGCTCGCGGATCCGGGGCTGCGACCGCTGTTCCTCAACACCGTCCTGGTGAACGCCCTCGTCATGGCCACCGAGCCGGTGCTCGCCGTCCTGCTGCTCGGCCGGCTCGGCTTCGGCCCGTGGCAGTACGGCCTCACCTTCGCCGTCCCGTGCCTCGGCGGGCTGATCGGCTCCCGGCTGTCCGGGCCGCTGGTCGCGCGCCATGGGCGGCGCCGGGTGCTGCTCGTCTCGGGGACGCTGCGGGCGAGCTGCCTGCCCGGGCTGGTCCTGGTCGGTCCCGGCGTGCCGGGGATGCTGCTCGTGATGGGCGTCGAGTTCGGGATGATCCTGTGCATCGGGGTGTTCAACCCGGTGTACTCCGCCTCCCGGCTGCAGCGGGTCGCGCCGGACCGGGCCGCCCGCGTGCTCTCCGCGTGGTCGGTGTTCTCCTGGAACCTCCTCGCGGA
>NZ_JBFBDY010001085.1:0-1580 GCF_040683475.1 Kitasatospora sp. NPDC093558
TACCGCATTCACCTGGACGTGGAGCGGGGGCGCTGGTACCTGGATGCCTCCTGGACCCGCCCCGTCGTGAAGACCGCGCCGCTGGCCACGGCCCGTGCGGCCGGGATGGTCGGCGTGGACACGAACGCCGACCACTTCGCGTGCTGGCAGTTGGATGTCCACGGCAACCCGGTTGGCGAGCCCCATCGGTTCTTCTACGACCTGACGGGTACCGCCGCCCACCGCGACGCCCAGATCCGCCACGCGATCAGCCGGCTGCTGCACTGGGCGAAGCGGTGCGGTGTGAGGGCGATCGGGCTGGAGAACCTGGACTTCACCGCCGAGACCACCCGTGAGAAGCACGGCCGCCGCAAGCGGTTCCGGCAGCTCGTCTCCGGTATCCCCACCGGCAGACTCCGCTCCCGGCTCGTCTCCATGGCCGCCGAGCTGGACATGGTCATCGTTGCGGTCGACCCCGCCTACACCTCCCAGTGGGGCGCGCAGTACTGGCAGAAGCCGCTCGCGACGCCCACCCGTAAGGCCACCCGGCACGATGCCGCGAGCATCGCGATCGGGCGACGCGCCCTCGGACACCCGATCCGGCGACCTGGGGGTCCCCCCGGCCGGAGGCTGGGGGAGGCACCGCCCCCGCAGCACCAGAGCGATGCTGCGGGGCATCGGACCGCCCAGGCCGACCGTGGTGCCCGGGGGCGTGAGGAAACCCGCCGCCCCGTCGCGGAGCGTGCACACGATGCATGTAGCCGGGCAGGGAACACTCAAGGAACGCGGGCGACCAGCGCACCCAAAACCGTTCGGGATGCGTGCAGTGCCGGGACGTGGGTCCAAGACTCACTCCTGCTCACTGAATAGGAACGGTGAGGTCGTCGCGGTACCAGAGGAGTTGGGTGTTGGAGTTGTACGGCGCCGCGTAGAGGCGGTCCTTCCAGGTCGCCGTCTTCAGCGCGGCGGGGAGGGTGTCGGCGGTGACCGCGTCCTTCTGGGCGCCCGTCCACTCGCGGATCCAGCCCGCCTCCGCGAACTCCGGGGCCCAGGTGACGTCCAGTCCCATGATGTCCGCGCCCGCGTCGTGCGCGGCGAGTCGGCGCACGAGCTGCTGGCGCTGCCCGTCGGCGGTGCGCGGGAGCTTGTTGTACCGGATCGCGTAACGCCCGCCCGAGGCGCGGCCGCAGGCGTCGGCGGCCTGCTGGAGGGCGCCGGAGTCGTCGGGGAAGTTGTACCAGTCGAGCGTTGCCGGGCCGGTGCCGGTGCCGGTGGTGCCGCAGGCGGTCAGGAGGAGCGCGAGCAGAAACAGTCGCGTGCGCGGGCAACGGCGCTTCGGCATGGCACTCCCGGACTCCCGGGTCTCCCCGGGTTCGACGGCTCGCGTCCCGCCACGCTAGGGCAACGGACGTGCACGGACGAGGACTTCGCCGCGGTGGCGCCGGCCAGTGGTTGTGCGAGGGTGGTTCGCGCGCCCCCGGAGCTGGAGCAGCGGGGTGTTCACGGGCCGCCAGCTCGGCCGGGAGCTCGTCGATCCGGGTGGCGGCGGTGGCGAGCAGGTGGAGCATCGCGTACTCCTCCAGGAGCCGCTCCTGGGGGAG
>NZ_JBFBDY010001086.1:0-1580 GCF_040683475.1 Kitasatospora sp. NPDC093558
GTACGCCCCGGCGCCGACCGCCCCCGCCGGGCCCTCCAGCGGGGCGGCCCGCCCCCCCCCCGGGCGGCGCCGCCGCACCCCCACGTCCGGCCCCCCCCGCGGCCGGGCGTCTTGCCGGCTGGTCCAGTCGATCCATGAGCCCGGCTAATCAGTCCATGAGCCCATCGATCTTGTTCGCCCCCGGACGGGCTGATGAGCTTGGGCCCATGAAGAACGCGGAAGTCCTCGCTCCAGCCAACTCACCGTCCGCCGAAGCTCGTTGGGCCCCCGTCCTGGCCGTCGCCCTCAGCACCTTCACCGTGGTGTCCGCCGAGATGATGCCGGTCGGGCTGCTGACGCCGATGTCGGACAGCCTGTCCGTCACCGACGGCGTCACCGGCCTGTCCCTGACGATCACCGGGCTCATCGGCGCGGCCGTCTCCCCGTTCGCCCCCGCCCTCATCGGGCTCCGCGACCGCAAGGGCGTGCTCGTCGGCCACATGCTCCTGCTCGCCCTGGGGAACGCGGTGACCGCGGTCGCCCCGAACTTCCCCGTCCTCGTTGCCGGGCGGATCCTGCTCGGCCTGGCGCTGGGCGTCGTGTGGGGGCTCGTGCCCGGACTGGCCCCTCGCCTCGTCGACGGTCCGCGGATCGCCCTCGCCTCCACCATGGTGTTCTCCGGCGTCTCGATCGCCTCCGTCCTCGGCGTCCCGCTCGGCACCTACCTGGCGGCTCTGCTCGACTGGCGCGCCGCGTTCTGGGCTCTCGCGCTCCTCGGGCTGGTCTGCGCCACCGTCCTCGCGCGGACGCTCCCCGCCCTGCCCGTCCACGAGCGCGGCCGGACCGACGGGATCGCGGGCGCGTTGCGACAGAAGGGCATCACGGCCGGGCTGGCCGTCACCACGCTCGTCGTCCTCGGCCACTTCACCGGCTACACGTACGTCCGCCCGGTGCTCGAAGCCGACGCGGGCCTCGGCACCGGCGTCATCGCGGCCTGCCTCCTGGTGTACGGACTCGCGGGCGTCGCCGGGAACTTCACGCTCGGCCCGCTCTCCGGCCGCAGGCCCCGGGCGGCCATGGTCACCGCCCTCGCGGGCGTCACGCTGGCCGTCGGCCTGCTGCCCGTCCTCACCGGGAGCGTCGTGACGGTGCTGCTCGTGCTCGTGGTCTGGGGCGCCTCGTACGGCGGGGTGTCGGTCTCCACGCAGACCTGGATCCGCACCGCCGCCCCGGCCCGGATCGAGGCCTCGGGGGCGCTGTGGGCGGGCGTGTTCAACGCGAGCATCGCGCTCGGCTCGCTCGCGGGCGGCCTCGTCATCGACCACGCCGGGAACCGCGCGGTACTGCTCACGGCCGCGCTGACGACGGCCGCCGGGCTGCTCGTCGCCCTCGCGGCACGACCCCGGCCCGTTTAGGCGGCATGCGCCTTCAGAAGCCCGAGGAAACGTTCCGTCAATCCGTGGGCCGCCCGCTCGCGCCGGACGACGAGGAGCGTCGACGGCTCCACGCTCACCGGCGGGCTGCGCCGGATCCCCCTGGCCGCACTGGGTGCGCTGGTACTGGCCGTGGGGCTCCAGATGATGAGCTTCGCGCACATCCGC
>NZ_JBFBDY010001087.1:0-1579 GCF_040683475.1 Kitasatospora sp. NPDC093558
CGTACGGCCCGATGCCCGGCACCGCCACGCCGTTCGTGGTGGAGTCCGCCGCCGGCGTCCGGCTGCGGCTCGCCGAACCGGCCGCGGGCGGGCGGCGCGAGCTCGTCGACGGGATGTCGTCCTGGTGGGCGGCCATCCACGGGTACCGGCACCCGGTGCTCGACGAGGCCGTGCGCGACCAGCTGGGGCGGATGAGCCACGTGATGTTCGGCGGGCTCACCCACGAGCCCGCCGTCCGGCTCGCGGCCCGGCTGGTGGAGATCACGCCCGAGCCGCTGCGGCACGTCTTCCTCGCCGACTCGGGCTCGGTGTCGGTCGAGGTCGCGATGAAGATGTGCCTGCAGTACTGGCAGTCGATCGGCCGCCCGCAGAAGCGCCGGCTGCTGACCTGGCGCGGCGGCTACCACGGCGACACCTTCCACCCGATGTCGGTCTGCGACCCGGACGGCGGGATGCACCACCTGTGGGGCGGGGTGCTGCCTGGGCAGCTCTTCGCACCGCAGCCGCCGGCCGGGTTCGACGAGCCGCTCGACCCCGGCTACGCGCTGGAGTTCGAGGCGCTGATGGCGCGGCACGCGGACGAACTGGCCGCCGTCATCGTCGAGCCGGTCGTCCAGGGCGCGGGCGGGATGCGGTTCCACTCCCCCGCGTACCTGCGGATGCTGCGCGAACTCTGCGACCGGCACGGGGTGTTGCTCGTCTTCGACGAGATCGCGACCGGATTCGGCCGCAGCGGCGCCCTGTTCGCCGCCGACCACGCGGGCGTCTCCCCCGACGTCATGTGCCTCGGCAAGGCCATCACCGGCGGGTACCTGACGCTGGCCGCCGCGCTCTGCACGAGCGAGATCGCGGACGGGATCAGCCGCGGCGAGGTGCCGGTGCTCGCCCACGGGCCGACGTTCATGGGCAACCCGCTGGCCTGCGCGGTCGCCAACGCCTCCATCGACCTGCTGCTCGGCCAGGACTGGCAGGTCGAGGTGAAGCGCATCGAGACCGGCCTGCGGGACGGGCTCGCGGGCGCCGCCGACGTCCCCGGCGTGAGCGACGTGCGCGTCCAAGGCGCGATCGGCGTGGTGCAGTTGGACCACCCCGTCGACGTCGCCGCCGCCACCGAGGCGGCCGCCCGCGAGGGCGTCTGGCTGCGCCCCTTCCGGGACCTGATCTACACCATGCCCCCCTACGTGACGCAGGACGACGACGTTGCCCGCATCGCGGCCGCCGTGACCGCCGCGGCGGTGGCGGGATGAGCGGCGACAAGGGAACGAGCGCGCGGATCCTGTTCGTCACCGGGACGAACACCGACGTCGGCAAGACGATCGCCACCGCGGCCGTCGCGTCGGCGGCGCTGCGGAGCGGGCTGCGCGTCGCCGTGCTCAAGCCCGGACAGACCGGCGTCGCGCCCGGCGAGCCCGGGGACGCGGCGGAAGTCCGGCGCCTGGCGGGCGATCTGACGATCCGTGAGCTCGTGCGCTACCCAGAGCCGCTCGCCCCCGACACGGCCGCCCGCCGAGCCGGCCTGCCGTCCCTGACCCCGGCCGAAGTCGTCGACGCCGTCCGCGAGTTGGCGGACGGGCACGAC
>NZ_JBFBDY010001088.1:0-1577 GCF_040683475.1 Kitasatospora sp. NPDC093558
GGGCGGCGGCCGGCTTGTCGGGGAAGGTGCAGAGCGCGCACTCGCAGACGACGGCGTCGAAGGACCGGTCAGGCAAGGGGAGGTGTTCGGCGTCGCCGAGCCGAAAGGTGACGCGGTCGGCGAGACCCGCTTCTTCGGCGGCTTCACGTGCCCGGGCGACCGACTGCTCGCCGAGGTCGACACCCACGACTTCGCAGCCGAACTCGGCGGCGAAGGTGAGCGCGGTGCTCCCTGGGCCGCTGGCCACGTCCAGGACGCGCGTACCGGGGCCGAGTTCCAGTAGGCGGCCGAGGCGGCGGGTGAGGCGCAGGCCGCCCGGGTGGTGGCTGGTTCCGAGGATCGCGGCGACGGCATCGGACTGATAGAGCGCGGCACAGCAGGACTTGACCCTCTCCGGGTCGGGCGGGGTCGTCATCGCAGGCGCCGTCCGATGTCGGTCGAGTCGCGGGCGGCCGTTCCGCCGTCCCGGGCGATCCGCGAGCCGTGCGGGGAGAGCCGCAGGAGGGGCTGGAGTTCGGCGGCGTTGGGTACGACATCGGCGACCGGAACGCCGGTGAGCTGTTCGCGGACCTGTTCGCGGTAGCCGACGGAGTTGTACGCGCAGAAGGGGATGATCCGCCCGTCGGGAGTGAGCATCTCGACGCAGCACTTCATCAGGGTCCTGACGTTCAGGGTGTACGGGTCCTGGAAGTCCTGGACGACCACCATGAAGGCCTTGTCGGCGACCTCGCGCAGCGCCTTGGGGAGGTCGATCCCGCAGGTGGCACAGTCCAGTTGGGCGGCGGTGGTGGAGGTGCCGGGGAATGCGGAGGCGGACCACAGTTTCTCCAGTGCCCCGCGCAGGCCGGGTTCGGGCAGGGCGCGGTTGGCGATGTAGTCCAGGTAGTCCTCCAGGTGGACGAGCCGGGTCAGTGGGACGACGTCCCGACCGTCGGTCAGCAGGTAGCTGATGGAGCGGCAGGACGGGAAGCAGCAGGGGACGGGGAAGAAGTCGTCGGCCCCGAGCAGGTCGGGCAGTTGGTCCGCGACGGCCTGGATGACGTCGGAGTTGGTCAGTCGGGTGAGCGGGTCGAATTCGAGGTGCCTGCCGGAGTGGGTGACGGGCTGCAGGACGACGCCGTGCACGGCCGGGTGTTCGAGGCCGAAGCGGACGATGGCGCCGACCTCGTGGTCGTTCAGGTCGCGTTCGATGGCGGCTGCGAGCATGACGCGCAGGCCTGCGGCGGCGCAGGCGTCCAGGGCGCGCTGCTTGAGCTCGCGCAGGTCCTTGCCTCGGATGGCCAGATGGGTGGCGGGGTCGAAGCCGTCGAACTGCAGGTAGACGATGACGTCGCGCTCGGCCAGGGCGGGTGCGAACCGGCTGTCGGTGGCGAGGCGGATGCCATTGGTGTTGAGGACGACGTTGGCGATCGGGCGGGCGCGGGCGGCGTCGATGAAGTCAAGGATGTGCTTGTGGATGCTGGGTTCGCCGCCCGAGAACATCACCACCTCCGGCTCGCCTTCGGCGGTGACATAGGTGTCGAGGGCCTTCTCCACCTGGTCGAGGGTGAGCGAGAAGCCGTCTCGTTGGTGGCCGG
>NZ_JBFBDY010001089.1:0-1576 GCF_040683475.1 Kitasatospora sp. NPDC093558
ATCCGGCGGGCAGGAGCGCGGCGAGTTCGCCCAGGAGCCGGGCCGCCGGCGCCGGGTCGACCAGCCACTTCACGTGGCTGCCGGTGAGCGTGCGGACGTCGTACGGGTTCTCCGGCGTCAGCGCGTCGCCCTCGCGGATCAGCCGGTCCTGGAGGGCGAGCGGCAGGCTGGCGTCCTCGGTCAGCCGGACGTACGTCCGCGGGATCCGGCCCCAACTGTCGCGCTGGGCCCGGTCGTCGTCGGTGCCGGCGTCGAGGTTCTCGTCGGGCTGGAGGGAGTTGAGGAAGACCAGGAACTCGTCGTCCGTGCCGTCGGCGAGGAACGCGGCCTTGAGGGCCGCGAGGACGCCGGGGTCGGCGGTGCGGAAGTTGGAGCGCAGCAGCCCGAGTTCGGCGGGGTTCCCCGCCATCGCCGAGCCCAGCCCCGCGAGGTCGACCGTGGCCATCTCGGGCTCGGCGTAGTAGGCGCCGACCGGCAGGTCGACGGGGCACCACGAGGAGACGTAGACGATGCGGTCGATCAGGTCGGGCCGCCGGTTGGCCGCGACGGTGGCCGTCATGCCGCCGCGGCTGTGCGAGACGAGGATGACGGGCCCGTTGCGCTTGGCCCGCTCCAGCACCGAGACGAGGTGCCCGGCGTTCTCGGCGAGCGTGACGCCCTTGATGGCCCCGGGAGCGGTGGCGAGCTCGCCGAGGTCCTGCGGTGCCTGGTAGGCCCGCGGGAACGTCGCGGCGAACCCGTGCCCGGGCAGGTCGACGGCGACCGAACGGTGTCCGAGGAGCCCGAGTTCGGCTTGGAGCGGCGCGAAGGAGAAGGAGTTCGCGAAAGCCCCGTGAACCAGTACGAACGTCGGTTGCATCTGTTGGTGACTCACTTTCCGGTTCTCTGCGGCGTGGAACGCGCACGTGGTGCACGCGCAAACGGCCGTCCACGATCCGATCGTTCACCCTACTCAACGGAAGATCATCCGCACCACCGGAATCCGTCGTCGCCCCTACTTGGACTCGACGCTCCCGAGCGCGCCGGGGTCGGCGGCCAGTGCGTCGCGTGCGTCCTGCCAAGCGGGATCGCCGGGGACGAGTGCGCTGCGGAGGTAGGCCCAGGTGAGGTGCCGGACCGCGGCGACCCGTTCGGGGTTCTCGTCGGTGGTCTCGGCGACGTCGTATCCGGAGATACCGCCGAGCCCGTGCTCCGCGTCGAAGAGGGTGAGCAGGGACTTCGGGCCGGGGGAGAGCGTGTACGGGTCGGTGTGCCACTCGGGGCCGGCGACCGTCAGGTGGGTGGAGGCGTCCTTGTCGCCGGCCACGACGAGCGCGGGGGTCGTCATCGTGGAGAAGTCGGCGGTGAGGAAGAACGGGGCGGTGCGGGCGAAGGATTCGGTGATCGCGTCGCCCCCGCGGCCGGGCGCGGCGAGCAGCACGCCCGCCGTGATCCGGGGCTCGGCGAGGTTCACCTCCGTCCCGCTCTCCGGGTCGGTGAGCCGCGCGCCGAGCAGCAGGCTCGCGGTGTGCCCGCCCATCGAGTGCCCGGCGACGGCGACCTTGGTGCGGTCCAGGCGCCCGGCGAGCTGGGGGAC
>NZ_JBFBDY010001090.1:0-1576 GCF_040683475.1 Kitasatospora sp. NPDC093558
CGGCCAGGACAGCGCCGTCCCCGTCCTGGCGGCGGACCAGGTCCGCCGGATCGCCGAACCGGGCGACCCGTATGAGTGAGCACCCGTCAGCCGAGACCGAAGGACCCATGAGAAACCGCCGCCGTGCGGCCGGCACGCTCGCGCTGGGCGTGGTCGCCGCGCTCGCCTTCATGCCGGCCGTCCCGGACCGCCGGAGCACGCCCGAGGCGGTCCCCGACGCCGTGTCGACACCCCTTGCCGACGCGCCCGGCGGCTCCGTCACCGTGCTCGGCGACGGTTCGACCTCCGACACCGGCCCGCAGCCGGCCCAGCCCCCGGTGGCCCGGCTCAAGCCCGGTGAGGTGCCACCACAGTTCGTGGTCTTCTCCTTCGACGCTCCCACCGAGGACGACAACCACCTGTTCTCCCACGCCCGCACGGCGGCCAGGGCGAACGGCGCCGAGGTGACGTTCTTCCTGCGCGGCATCGACCTGCTCCCCGCCACGAAGCGCTGGCAGTACCAGCCGCCGCAACACGAGGCCGGCACCGCCTCCGTCCCCTTCCCCACCGACGCCCAGGTCCGCGCGACCCTCCAACAGCTCGGCCGGGCCTGGCTGGACGGCGACGAGATCGCCGACGGCTTCATCGGCCAGTTCTGCGGACCGAAGGGCGCCCGGGACTGGTCGACCGCCGACTGGCAGAGCGAGATCGGCCAGGGCTACTCGATGGTGAACTTCTGGAAGACCGGAACCGGCTTCACCGATCTCCCCCCGCTGCCCTTCGACTACCAGACCGAGCTGGCCGGTGGCCGCGCCCCGTGCCTGGAAGGCCGGCCGAACCTGCTCCCCGCGGAGAAGGACGCCGGATGGCGCTACGACGCCGGCTCCCCGGGGGATGTCCAGCGCTGGCCGACCCAGACCGACGGCATCTGGGACTTCCCGCTCCAGCGGATCCCCGACGCCTCCGGCGCGCACGAGGTGCTCTCCACCGACCAGACACCGCAGACGTACCGGAACGCCTTCGACCGCGTCTACCACGGCAGCCGCGCGCCCCTCGTCATCGACACCGACCTCGACCCCCGACACGCGCCCCGGCTCCAGAGCGCCGAAGCGACGATGAAGGACCTCTGCCACCGCGACGGCGTCCGCTGCGTCTCCTTCCGCCAACTCGCCGACTGGCTCGACGCCCAGGACCCGGCCGTCCTGAACCGCCTCCGCGCGCTCGCCCCGACCACCGCGCCCAACTGGACCGCCGTCGTAGGGCCGTAACACTTCGGGCCGGTCCTACAGCAGTTCCGGACCGCCGGACAACCGCACAGCGCCAGACAACCGCACACCGCCGAGCTCGCCCTGCACGTCGGCTGAAAGCCGCAGTGCCCGGCCTTCGCGTCACGAGGGCCGGGCACCGCAGCGGCTGCGGAAGGTCAGCCGGCGGCGGTGCGCTTGCGGCGCCACCACCACGCGCCGCCGGCGGCGAGCACGACGACGACGGCGGCACCGATGGCGATGGGCGCGGCGGAGGAGGAGCCGCCGCTGCTCGACGCGGTCGCCGCCGTGCTGGGCGAGGCCGTCACGCTCGGGGCGCCGGAGGGGGTGGC
>NZ_JBFBDY010001091.1:0-1576 GCF_040683475.1 Kitasatospora sp. NPDC093558
GCCAGATCGTGCCCGCGCCCGCGGCAGCCTGGTAGTCGACGCCGCCGATCGCCACCGGCAGGTCCACGGGCGTGCAGACGGCGAGGTAGTCCACCTCGCCCGCTGCCGCGCGCGCCAACTCCCGTTCCACGCTGCGGAGATGGAGGGCCGACCCGGACCACGTGCACGCGGGCAGGTCCTGCGGGCGGAGGTCCCGCACGCTGACGGGCACGGCAACGGTGGACTGGGGGAGCGGCTGGTGAGATCCCATGCCCGGGACGGTACTCCCGTCGATCCGCCGTCCGCAGGCCGATTTTTCCTCCACCCCAAGCCCACGAGGGCACTCAGTCGGCCGGTCCCGTCGTCGCGTGCGGCCTCACCGCCGGTTCGAGCAGCGACAACGTCCGCTGTTGCGCGTCGAGGCCGACGCGGATGCCGACCGGCATCGGCAGGTTCGGGCCGGCGTGCCCGAACTCGACGTTGCCGAGGACCGGGATGTCCCGGTCGCCGAGGACGTCGAGGACGATCTCGCGCAGGGTCGGGGAGGCGCCGGGTTCGAGGCCGCCGATCTCGCGCGGAACGCCCACGACCATGCCCGAGATCCGATCGAGGATGCCGCAGTGCCGCATCACCTGCAGATAGCTCCACACGTACGAGGCCAGGCCGCCCATCTCCTCCCAGAACAGCACCGCACCGTCGAACCGTTCGAGCGGCAGCGCGAAAGGCGTCGCCTGCGCCAGCACGATGCGGTTGATCACCCCGCCGATCAGCCGGCCCTCGGCACGACCGGGACGCCAGCATTCCCACGACGGGCTCGCGGGCAGCGCACCGATCGCCTCGGTACCGGTCAGCAACTTGGCGTAGAGCGCTTCGAGTTCCGCCCGGCGCGCCACGGGCGCGGACTGCCAGTGCCCGCCGAAGCCGGGGACGGCCATGTCGGCATGGAACCCGACCAGACCCGTGCGCGCGTAGAGCACCAGGTGCAGTAGCGAGATGTCGCTGTAGCCGAGGATCGGCTTGGGGTCGGCCCTGATCGCCTCGACGTCGATCAGGTCGAGGTAGCCGAGCGCCGTCTGGCCGCCGTCACTCGCGACGATCGCGCGCACCTCGGGATCGCGCAGCAGGCCGTTGAGCTCCGCGGCGATCTCGGCCGGCGTGGCCGCGCTCCACCAATGGCGGCGTCCTGCTTCGAGCAACGGAGCCCGGCGCACGCGGAATCCCATCCGTTCGAGCACCGCCACCGTCCGCTCGACGTTGGGCTCGTAAGCGGCCGGCAGCGGACCGGACAGCGAGGCGATGACGACGAGGTCGCCGGGCCTCAGGGCCCGCGGTCGAAGCAGTCGAGGCAGTGCGGAACCGGTCATGGCGTCAGTGTCGCCGGTGCGACCGGTGCGGTCACGTGACTTTCGCCGGCCGCCCGCTCCGGCGGTGCGGGGCCGGCACACCGAGGCCAGGCTGCATCGCGCGTAGACCATGCGCGTAGACAGCCCTTGACCTGTGGGGTTGGTCGCCCCTACGGTTCGTTGGATCACGCAGACCCCACGCCGGTTCGAGGGCGAATCGCGCCCTCCCGGCCTGCGGGAAGAAGGAGCAAACC
>NZ_JBFBDY010001092.1:0-1576 GCF_040683475.1 Kitasatospora sp. NPDC093558
GTTCCACTGCACGCTGTAGGCGCCGATCATGTTGTCGATGCCGACGGTGAGGGGCTGGCGTTCGGGCGTGGTGGTGAGGGTGAGCCCCATGACGAACTCGTTCCAGGCCGAGATGAAGGTGAAGATCACGGCGGTGACGACGCCGGGCAGGGCCAGCGGCAGGGTGACGCGGAAGAACGCGCCGAGCCGGCTGCTGCCGTCGATCTGGGCGGCCTCCTCCAGCTCCACCGGGATGGAGGAGATGTAGGCGCTGAGGATCCAGATCGCGAACGCCAGGTTGAAGGCGGCGTTGGCGAGGACCAGCACGCCCACGCTGTCGAGGAGGCCGAGGGTGTGGAACTCCCGGTAGAGGCCGACCTGGAGCGCGGTGGGCTGGAACATCTGGGTGATCAGGACGAGCAGCAGGAACGCCTTGCGGCCGCGGAAGCGGACCCGGGCGGTGTGGTGAGCGGCGGGCAGGGCGACGAGCAGCACGAGCAGGGTGGAGCCGCCGGCGACGAGGAGGGTGGTCCGGAGGTTGGCGCCGAGGGTGGTCTCGGTCCAGACCTTGGTGAAGGAGGAGAAGTCGAAGCCGCTCGGCAGGTAGGCGTTGTCGCGCAGTTGGCCGGCGGGCCGGGCGGCCGTGACGAGCATCTCCAGGTACGGCAGGAGGAACAGGGCCGCGAGTGCCCACGCGGTGGCGGCGTACAGGGTGGTGCGGGCACGCGGGCGGCGGGTCGGCCGGGGTGGACGGTTCATCGGTTCTCCCCCTCGTTCCAGCGGCTGACCCTGAGGAAGAGCAGCACCATGACGATGACGGCGGCGAAGTTGACGACGGACATGGCGGCGGATTCGGCGACGTCGTAGCCGCGCAGCATGTACATGAACACGGTGGTCGTGGCGGTGTCGGCGTTCGGTCCGCCTTGGGTCATGCCCCAGATGACGGGGAAGGAGTTGAAGACGTTGATCAGGTTGACGACGAGGGCGACCAGGAAGGCGGGGCGCAGGAGCGGCAGCGTCACGCGCAGGTAGGTCTGGCGGGGGGTGGCGCCGTCGACGCGGGCGGCTTCGTAGACCTCGGCGGGGATGGTCTGGAGGCCGGCGAGCAGGGTGTAGGTGGTGAAGGGGAGGGAGACGAAGACGGCGACGGCGATGAGCCAGGGTTTGGCGTGGGCGGCGTCGCCGAGCCAGGCCTGGGGGCGGTCGATGAGGCCGAGGTCGAGCAGGAGGCGGTTCAGGACGCCGGCGACCTGGTCGAGCATCCAGCGGAAGCCGATGGCGGTCATGAGGACGGAGGCGGGCCAGGGGGCGATGAGGGCCCAGCGGGTGATGCGCCGGCCGGGGAAGTTCTGGTTGAACAGCTGGGCGAGGGCGAGGGAGAGGAGCATGGTCAGGCCGACGACGGCGGCCGTCCAGAGCACCGTCCAGCCGAGGACCTCGGGCAGGCGCGGGTCGGCGAGGAGTTTGCGGTACTTGACCAGGCCGGCGGGGCCGTGGTCGGTGCCGGTGGTGTCGATGCGCCGCAGCGAGGTGCGGACCATCTCCACCACCGGCCACACGACGACGGCCAGGATCAGCAGCACGGCTGACGCGATCC
>NZ_JBFBDY010001093.1:0-1575 GCF_040683475.1 Kitasatospora sp. NPDC093558
CAGGAGCCGGTCGACCCGGTCGGCCAGCAGGCCGGCCCGTTCGGCGTAGGCCTGGCGGTCCTGCGGCGTCGAACCGGCCCTGACGAGTGGGTAGTTGGCCGCGAGCCAGCTTTGGAGGGGCTTGCCCGGCACGTACTCGACGGCGAGGAACTCGTGCTCCCAGACGGTGACGTGCTCGTACAGCTCCGGGATGCCGGGCACGCCGGCGAGGCGTTCCATGGCGCGGCGCTCGCGGGCGAGGCGGACGGTGGCCGTCTCGCCGCGGCCGTCGAGTCCGGCGTTCGGGCGGGCCTCCTTGAGGACGACCCGGCGCCCGGTACGGTCCTTCGCGAGGTAGACACCGCCGGCGTTGGAGAAGTGCAGCGCCCGCTCGACCCGGTAGGGGAACGCGGAGCCGTCGTCGCGGGCGGCCATCGCCTCGGTGATGAAGCCGGGCGGAGTTACCCACTCGGGGACTTCGAAGACGGGGCGGCGCCGGTCGGGCACCAGGGTGCCGTCGGGGCGGGCGATGGCGAGGACGGGGGTGCCGTCCGGTCCTGGGCAGTAGCGGGAGGCGAAGCCGCCGTAGCGCACGTGCAGCGGGCCGTCGCCCCAGCGCAGGTCGGTGAGGATGTAGGGGCCCGCCTCCCCGTCGAGGAGCTTGCCGAGCTCCAGCAGGGTGGTGTGTAACTGTTCCTCGTCGGACGGGTAGATGGTGACGAGCTTGCCGCTCGCGGAGCGGGGGGCGTACTTGAGGCTGTGGGTGGTCAGTACCTTGCGGCTGCGCAGGAACTTGTACGGCAGGCGGTGCTCGGTGCAGTAGCCGCGGGCGGTCTCGACGACGTGCTCGGCGTTGGCCGGCAGCGCGGAGATGTGAATCTTCCAGCCCTGGTCGGGCAGCCGGTGGTCCTCGGGGGTGTGGACGACCCACACGTCCTGGTCCCTGCGCCGCCAGCCCGGGGCGGCGGGTGCGGCGGTGGCGGCGAAGTCGCTGTCGTCGGCGCTGTGCTGACCGGCGAGGTCGTAGAAGACGGGGTCGGCCTGGCAGTACGCCTCGGCGGGCGGACGGCTGATCATGCGTTGTCCTCCCGGGGTGCCTTGTCGTCCCGGATTGCCTTGCCGACTCGGGTCGCGTTGTCCCCCCGGGTCGCCTTGTCGCCCCAGGTGCGTACGACGAGGACCGCGTTGTGGCCGCCGAATCCGAAGGAGTTGCTCATGACCACCCGGGCGTCGATCTCGCGGGCGCGGTGCGGCACGTAGTCCAGCTCCCCGTCCTCGGGGTCGTCGCAGTTGAGGGTGGGCGGCACGATGCCGGTACGCAGGGTCTGTACGGCGGCGATCAGCTCCGCCGCCCCGGCGGCGCCGATCATGTGACCGGTCATCGACTTGAGGGAGCTGATCGGCACCGCGGGCGCGCGCTCGCCGAGGACGGCCCGTATCGCGGCGCTCTCGATCCGGTCGTTGAGCTCGGTGCCGGTGCCGTGGGCCGAGATGTGGTCCACGGCGTCCGCGCCGAGCCCGGCGTCGGCGAGGGCGTCGGTCATCGCGCGGGTGGCGGAGAGGCCCTCGGGGTGGGGGTGGGTGGCGTGGTAGGTG
>NZ_JBFBDY010001094.1:0-1572 GCF_040683475.1 Kitasatospora sp. NPDC093558
CCGTCGACCAGCGACCCGAGTCCGGTGCCGGCGACCCCGCGCACGGAGACCCAGCGGCGCAGTCCGGCGACCACGAGCGGTGCGTCATCCGGCTCGCCGGCGTCGGCGAGCAACTGGACGGCGGCCTCCCCGAGGGCGCTGTCGGCGCCGCCGGTGGCCGGGTCGGCCCAGCGGCGGGCGTGCGCGAGGACCTCGGGGCCGCGCATCCGGCCGAGCAGCTCAAGGGCGGAGCGCACCATCCGGTCGTCGACGTCGGCGGCCGCGGCCTCGATCAGCTCGGCGGCGACGGGATCGCGCTGGTCGACGAGGTAGCGCATGGCGGCTCTGCGGGCGCCGGGCAAGCCGGCGCGGGCGGCCTCGATGAGCGCGGGCCGGTCCTCGGGGCGGACGACGGCGGTCAGGCAGCGGGCGGCCGCGGCGGCGCGGCGGTCGACGGCATCGGGGCCTGAGGCGGCGCCGTCACCGCGTCCCACCTGGGCGGACGGCTCGGGACGGCCGAGGAAGGCGCCCGCGCCGAGGTCGCCGAGGTCGCCCTGGTCGGCCCAGGCGAGCACGTCGGCGGTGGACCAGCCGGGGGTGACGCCGCTGCGGTTGAGCTGGCGCTGCCACACGTCGAAGGGCGACTGCTCGCCGGCCGCCGCGACCCTCGGGTGGTAGGCCGCCCACAGCCGCCAGGGCCGGGGCTCGTACGCGTTGCGGATGAACTCGCGCAGCTCGGCGTCGCCCTCGGGGCCCGGCGGGAAGCGGTCCAGCACGGCGGTGCCGAGGAGCAGCAGGCCGCGGTCGTCGTCGCGCAGCGCGAGCTCGTCCAGGGCCCAGGCCCAGTTGGCGCCCGTGGCGGCGTACTCGCGCAGCATCAGCAGCGCGTCGCGCCGACCGTACGCGGCGAGGTGGCCGAGGACGGAGAGGGCGAGGCCCGTGCGGTTCTCGTCGTCGCTGACCAGGTCCTCCGCGGAGTGGAGGTGGTCCTCGATGCCGTCGAGGGGGGCTTCCAGCTCCATGTAGAGGCGCGCGTAGTACAGCGAACGGCTCTCGACCTGCCAGTCGGCTCGTGGGTCCCTGGTGACACACTCCTCCAGCGCGGCGATGGCCTCGGTACGGTCGGCGGCCAGCGCATGGAGCTGCCCGTCACCGCGGCCTCGCTGCAGGAGGCCGAGGAGGCTGGCACTGGGTGCTATCACTGGCTCGAACATGAGGTCAGCATCCGTTGCGGCGGTCGTAGTGGCAACGGGATTTCCGTCGCCGGGGGTCTCTGGTCGGTACTGCGGTGGGCGCCCGGGCGCCGGAATCACCGAAGGTTACCGCCTCGGGCCCCCTTCCGCACACAGGGCGACGAACGCTTCGGCCACAGTGGCATATGCCAGAGGAATTTTGCCCACGTTCTGTCCAAATCCCCCACAGGGAGGACGCGGCTGTGCGACAGTCGTTTCACCAACCGCCACGGCTTGCTCACAGCGAGCGAGCCTCCCCCGATCGATGGACCGGTCATGAACATCCCCTCGGCTCCGGCACGCCCGCCGGGCACCGCCCTCGCGGACGGCGCCCCGACGGGCGGTGCGGGCGCGGGCACGG
>NZ_JBFBDY010001095.1:0-1572 GCF_040683475.1 Kitasatospora sp. NPDC093558
GGTGACGCTGCCGGCGGCCGGGGAGGCCAGGTAGGCGACGGCGGCGGCGACCTCCTCGGCGGTGACCAGACGGCCGTGCGGCTGGCGGCTGTTGAGCGCCGCGCGCTCGGCGGCCGGGTCGTCCGCGGAGTCCAGCAGCCGTCCGACCCACGGGGTGTCAACGGTGCCGGGGTTGACGCAGTTGACCCGGATGCCCTCGCGGACGTGGTCGGCGGCCATGGCCAGGGTGAGCGAGAGCACGGCGCCCTTGCTGGCCGAGTAGAGAGCGCGCTGGGGCAGACCGGCGGTGGCGGCGATGGAGCAGGTGTTGACCACCGCGGCCCGGGTCGAGCGGCGCAGGTACGGCAGGGCGGCCCGGGTGGTGCGAACGACGCCGAGCAGGTTGACGTCGAGGACGCGGTGCCACTGCTCGTCGAGGTTGTCCTCCACGGTTCCGATGGCGCCGATGCCCGCGTTGTTGACCAGGACGTCGATCCCGCCGAGGGCCTCGGCCGCCGCCCGGACGGCGTCGCGCACGGAGGCGTCGTCGCTGACGTCGGCGGTGAAGCCCAGCAGGGGCTCCTTCACCCCCGACGGGTCGAGGTCGAGGACGGCCACGCGGGCCCCGCGCTCGGCGAGCAGGGACGCGGTGGCGAGGCCGATCCCGGAGGCGCCGCCGGTGACGAGCGCCGTCAGTCCGTCGAGTTCTGTGGTCGTCACGCGCTTGCCTCCTCCGTCTGCGCCAGTTCGGTGGCCCAGAACGTACCGTGCGGGTAGAGGTACGTGTCCAGCGAGGACTGGTACATCTCGGCGGAGAACCCGGGCGTGGTGGGCGCCTGGTAGTGCCCGTCGGTGATCACCACCGGGTCGAGGAAGTGCTCGTGGAGGTGGTCGACGAACTCGATGACGCGGTCCTCGGTGGTGCCGGTGAGCGCCACGTAGTCGAACATGGACAGGTGCTGGACGAGCTCGCACAGGCCCACGCCGCCGGCGTGCGGGCACACCGGGACGCCGAACTTCGCGGCGAGCAGGAGGATGGCGAGGTTCTCGTTGACGCCGCCGACCCGCGCCGAGTCCAGCTGGAGGACGTCGATCGCGCCGGCCTGGAGCAGCTGCTTGAACACGATGCGGTTCTGCACGTGCTCGCCGGTGGCGACCTTGACCGGGTGGACGCCGCGCCGGACGCTGGCGTGACCGAGGACGTCGTCGGGGCTGGTCGGCTCCTCGATCCAGTACGGGTCGAACTCGGCGAGGGCGTTGGTCCACTCGATGGCCTCGCCGACGTTCCAGCGCTGGTTGGCGTCGATGGCCATCCGGATGTCCGGTCCGACGGCGGCGCGGGCGGCGCGGCAGCGGCGGATGTCGTCGGCGAGGTCGGCGCCGACCTTCAGCTTGATCTGGGTGAAGCCGTCGGCGATGGCCGCCTTGGCGAGGCGGGTGAGCTTCTCGTCGGAGTAGCCCAGCCAGCCGGGGGAGGTGGTGTAGGCGGGGTAGCCGCGCCGGAGCAGCTCGGCGGCGCGCTCGGCGGCGCCCTCCTTGCCCTTGGTCAGCAGCTCCAGGGCCTCGGCGGGGGTGAGGGCGTCGGCGATGTAG
>NZ_JBFBDY010001096.1:0-1571 GCF_040683475.1 Kitasatospora sp. NPDC093558
CTGCTGGACGACCCCGGGCCCGCCGCCCTGCCGGTGGCGACCGGTCGCTGCCACCCCGGCCGCCCCGCCTACGCCTGGTACGGCAGCGGGGCACCGAGCAGCATCGCCGCCGTCCTGGTGCAGGGTGTCACCGAGCGCTGGATCGTGCTCGACTCCACCGGTTCGGCGCAGCCCGTCGTCGGCGGCTACAGCGGCTCGCCGCTGTGGGACCGGGCGCAGCGGCGGGAGGTGGGGCTGGTGGTGAGCCGTAGCGGCCTGCGGGCCTTCGCGGTGCCGGCGTACGGTCTGCACGCGCTGTTCCGGGAGGCGGGCGAGGTGGTGCCCGATCCCCTGGGCGACGGCGCCCACGACCCGACGGGGCCGGTGGCCCGTCAGCTGTTGGGCCCGTTGCGGGCCGTGCTCGCCACCCCGGAGGCACTCGCCGTTCTGGCCGGGCGCTTCCTCGCGGAGCTGGAGCCGGAGTCGGCCGCCGAGCCGGGAATCGGGCCGGGCGACGAGGACGGCGAGAGCGCCCCCGTGAGCGCGGAGCGGCTGGCTCGGATGGCCGCCGCCCTTCCGCACGGCGCGTCGACACTGCTGGCGCTGCTGGCGGACGCCGCGCGCACCCCGGAGCAGCGGAGCTGGATCGCCGCCACCGCTCTGCGCGCCTGCCCCGAGCAGTTCCTCACCGCGGCCGAACACCGCGAGCTGCTGGCCCTCCTCGCGGACGACACCGTCCCCGACCCGCGGCGCTGCGCGGCCGAGGCGCTGCCGCTGGGACCGGACCTGGACCGGGCCCACTGGCCGGAGGCGGTGGCCGAGCTGGAGCGCTACCGGCCTCGGTACGGGCGGTTCCCGCAGCTGCTGCGCACGGTGGAGTTCGCGGCGGCGGCGACGGCCGGTGCGGGCGCCGCGCGGGGACTGGACGCGTGGAGCGAGGCGGTGGCGCAGCGGCTCGGGCTGGCCGAGATCCTGCTCGAACACCGGGCCCAGGCACGGGAGTCGGCGGAGCGTGCACGGGAGCGGGGGCCGCAGGGCGGCGCCTCGGCCCCGGTGGTGCAGGTGCAGCTGTGGCGGGCGACCGGCACGGAGTGCTTCAGCTACGCCCTGCATGCCACGGACGCGCGGGGGCGCCCGCTGCACCGGTCGGTCCGGGACACCCCGGCGCAGCGCTCCCGGCTGCTCGCCGAACTCGGCGTGCTGCTGGAGGAGTCGACCAGTCGGGCGGAGCCCGGTGCGGTGCCGGTGGTGGAGTGGTTCGTGGCCGGGGAGGAGCTCGATCTGGCGGTCGACCAGTGGGTGTACCGGTCGGACGAGCTGTTTCCGGGCGTGGTGGGGCAGGACTTCGTGTGCGTGATGCGCAGCCCGGAGCTGCGGCGTGCCGCGTTCCGTCCCGAACACCGGTACCGGTGGCAGGTCTTGCGTTCGGGGCGGCTGGCACTGCTGGAGCGGCACGATCCGGTGGTGCAGCAGCGAGGTGCGCCGGTACCGGTCTGCGGTGTGGCACTGTGCTGCCCGGCCGAGGAGGTGCCGCGGTTGCGGGCCATCGCGCTGGCGGTGGGGGTGCCCGGGGTGCTGTGGCTGCGCCCGGC
>NZ_JBFBDY010001097.1:0-1566 GCF_040683475.1 Kitasatospora sp. NPDC093558
GGGAAGTGACCGATGTTCCTCCTGTACCTCGCGAAGGACGACGACAAGCCCCAGCTGATCCCCAGCGCCAAGCCGACCAGGATTCCGGGGATGGACGGCACGGTCAGCACCCTTTTCGGCTACGGCCTTTGGCTGCTGGTCCTCGCCGGCGTCGTCGCGGCCGGCGTCGGCGTCTTCAAGCTCGCCATGGCGGACAAGTCCCGGCACGGGGGCGGGAGCGAGCCGTTCAAGTGGATGGGCGGCGGAATTGCGGCCGTGCTGCTGGCCGGCTCGCTCATCTCCATCCTCAACGGCATCGCGGGCTGAGGGTGGGGAAGGTACGGGGCCATCGAGGTCCTTCTCGGGTCGTGATGTGGGGCGCTGGGGCAATGTTGGCCGCCGTGCTTGGATTGACGGCTTACGCGGCTTTGACCGGCGGTGATCACCGCACGCCTGCTGCCATTCAGGGTAGTCAGCCGTCAACGCCGGTGCCCTCTTCGCCAGAACCGTCCGCCTCGGCCAAACCGGTGCCGATGTACTCCGCGCCGTCGACTTGGACCGAGCCAGCACGCTGGATCGCCGTCCCCCGAGGCTCCCGAAAGGCCGTAACTGGCAGAGAGGTTGGCTTCCCCAATACTGCGGAGGGCGCCATCGGAATGATGGTGGCCGCCTCTGGAATCAACGTCGAGGGGACTACCACCCTCCCAGAGCAACAACTCGCCGTCGCCCTCACGTACATGGCGCAGGAAGACCAGAGTTCATCAGCCCAGGAAAGGGTGCAGCAGGGTGCGCAGCGCACGGAAGCTGCGGCACGGACGTCCCTCGGATTGCCGAGCAGCGGTCCGCTGCCACGCGGCGCGTTCATGCGCACAACCATGATCGCCTTCAAGCCAATTCTGGTCACCGCCACCCAGGTGACGACCTATGTGCTGATGCGCGTCACGGACAAAGCCGGAGAACTACAGGAAGAGCAAACGATCTACACCACGGGCATTCTTGGCGCTGCCTGGCTTGATGGAGACTGGAAGCTATCCGGGCAAGCCATCAAGAGTGCGGCGGCGCAAGCCGGGCAGAAGCCGGCTATCGCCGCACCTGGTGACGCCGCTTTCAACACCGAGGGCTGGACCGCAATCAGGCAGGCCTCGTGACAAGCCGTATCGCAGCCCTGATTCTCGCGCTGGCGGTGGTCTTCGGCGGAGCGGTCAGTGCGCAACCGGCTGCCGCTGACGACGGGCTCGTCGGCACGATTGTGAAATTCGGCTGCGGGCAGACGATCGTCGGCATGGCCGACATGATCGTCGACGGTGATTGGTGTGACGAGGCGGGCAAGAAGGTCGACAAGAAGGTCAACCAGGAGTGGGCCTCCGTCTGGAACTCGGCCGTCGGCGACTGGCTCAAGGCCGGCGTCGAGATGTGCAAGGTCATCCTGCGGAAGACCCTGACGCTCGCGTTGAACGGCCCATCCCTCCGCCTGGAGGACACCGGACTGTGGGGCGCTCATGGTCGGCCTCGCGGTCGGGATCGACTACGCGCTGTTCATCCTCTCCCGCCACCGCCGCCACCTGGACGAGGGCCTGACGCCCGAGG
>NZ_JBFBDY010001098.1:0-1564 GCF_040683475.1 Kitasatospora sp. NPDC093558
CTTCACGTCCGGGAGCTGGAGCAGCAGGGCCAGGTCGGCCCGGACCAACGGCCCGATGCCCGGCAGGTCGAGCCAGGTGAGGGCGAAGGTCGGCCCGAGCACCTGGGTGCCCGGGCTGACCGGGAAGAAGTCCTCCAGCGCGTCCCAGAGCGTGCCGGCGTCGCGCACCGGGTCCTGGGGGAACAGCGCCGCCGCGGCGCCGCCGTCGGCGAGCCGCCGGCGTAACCGGTCGGTGTCCACCCGCCGATTGGCACCGACGATGCCACCGACCGCGTTCAGGCCGAAGCCGAAGCCCAGCTGCACGGCCGGCGAAAACCGCGCGGACAACAGCACCAGCAGCGACGCCGCCTGCCCCTGCGGCGCCCGCAGGATCGCCGCCCCGAGCACCTCCAGCGGCCCCACACCCACCCCGAGCGCCCCCGCCAGCCGCTCCGCCGAGACCGCCAGAGCCCCACCGCCGGACAGCCCCGGCGCGCCCAGGCCCAGGCTGCCGGTAGGGGAGGGGACCAGCGCGATCACGTGCACGGCCGGCGGGCTGGGGACCTTGACGACGGCGGCGGGAACGGCCACCGCGATCAGACCGGGGCCGAGGGACACCGTACGGGTCACACCCGCCGCGGTGAGGTCGGCGTCGCCGAGAGACCTCAGCGCATCGCGCAGCCCCGGCACATCCGGCACGCCCGCGGGCAGTCGCTTGGCCACCAAGGACCGGACCGCAGCCTCGGTCTCCTTGAGGTCGTCCAGGGTCTTCGTGCCGTTGGCGACCGCGTCCACCAAGGCCACCAGTTTCCCGGCGGAGCGGGGATCTTTGTCGGCGAGCAACGCATCGAGGGCTTGGACCAGCTGATCGGCCATGACGACCCGAATTCGGCCAACCCCGCCCGAACGGCGGGCCCGGCTGGAAGCAGGGTGCGGCAGGCCTCGCAGCGCCGGGCCGCACACCAGGGCTGCTGACACCTCCATTCGACCATCCGGGTGCGCCGCCCGCATCCGGAAAGCCGGCACTCAGACCGCTCTGAAGTCCCTCTGCCGAACTGGGCTCTGTCCCGCAATCGGTGGTGGCGAAGGGCGGCCGGCACCGGTGGCATGGTGCGTGAGATGTCAATGATCTTGTGGGCGTGGTGTTTTCGGGGTTGATCGGTCAGGCGGTTGCTCGTCCGCTACTGTCGCGTCGACCTGATCCGCATGACCAACTCGGCTGCGTGCCATGAGGTGTTGACGGATCTCGCGGAGGAGGAGCCCGGCGCTCGGTATGGCTTGGCACCGCCGCATTGCGCACGTCCGTCGACCGCGTGACGCTGGAATGCGACTCTCGCCCCCGAAGGACCTGCGCCCGGCCCGGCCCGGCACCACCACCGACGGCCCGCTGCTGCTGCGGCCGGCCTGGAGCACATCGGGCGCCTGGCCGAGCGCGGTATCCGCGTCGTCCTCGGCGGGCGGGTGCGCTTCGGCGGCGCGGAGGGGGGGAGCCCGGAGCTCTCGCACGGACCTGAGCGGGTCCGGTGTGGCTGCGGCCGGTCGGCGGGGCCTGGGGGGGCGCTCGCGGGGATCGGCCGTGAAGCGG
>NZ_JBFBDY010001099.1:0-1562 GCF_040683475.1 Kitasatospora sp. NPDC093558
GCGACGGCCGCCGGCTCACGTGAGCTGGAAGGAGCCGGCGGCGAACTCCCAGATGCTCCGTTGGAACGCGGGATTGCGCTTCCCGCCCTGGTACGACGGAGCCGTCTCCCACTCCGGCTCAGGCCCCGGAACCTCAATCTCCGCCATGCCGACCTCCCCGCCCGAACACCGCCGTTCCGTCGGCGATCGCCGTAGCCCACGGCCCGGCTCGGCCCTCACCCGGTGAACGTATGCGGTCAGAGCACTAGGGTGTCCGGGTGGACATAGCGGGGGTGGCGATCGCGGTGACGGGTGTGGCGGGGACTCTCGGGGGCGCGCTGCTGACCCAGCGGGGTGCCGAGCGGGCCAAGCGGCGGGAGTTGGAGATCGGCCGGGGCTTCCAGGAGGCCCGTGAGAACCTCGCCCTGCGGCGCGAGTGCTACACCCGGCTGTACCGCGACGCCCGGCAGTTCGCTACCGCGCTCAACCGCCACCTGCACGTGCTGCGCGACCGCACGCCCGACGAAAGCGACGTCCGGGCGCTGGAGGAGGCCAAGGACGCGCACCGCAACCACTGGTCCGAGACGCTGATGGTCGCGCCCGATGCCGTGATCGCCCCGGGCGACGCCGCGAACCAGGCGCTCACCCGCGTCTACGGGATGGTCAAGCGCCTCGAACAGGGCGACGCGCGGCCCGGCGAGAGCGTGCGGTCGGCCGCCGAGGCGCAGGACGAGCTGTGGCCGCTGATCAAGACCCTGCGGCACGCGATGCGCCAGGACCTCGGCGTGGGCTCGGAGTTCTAGTGCCGTGGGGCCCGCGGGCTCACGCGCCGTCGTGGAGGGCGGCCAGGTCGCGGGCGGACTCCTCGGTCAGGCGGTAGAAGCCCTGGAGGCTGACGGCGCGCTCCAGGCGGCCGTCGACGACGTACTTGAGGCCGCGGGTGCGGCCGCGCTGGTTGCGCCAGGTGAGGCGGGGCAGGAGCTCGCCCGGCACGGGGACGTCGAAGCGCACGGGCGTCGCCTCGACGTGGACGACCTCGGCGCCGCAGCCGCCGGAGCCGAGCATCGACCAGTCGTCGTGGCCGGGGTGGGAGCGCTGGCCCCACGCCTGCGGGGCGGCGCCGCAGCACTCACCCCGGTCCCGGTCGACGATCCGCATGCCGCTGACCACGAACACCTCACGCTGCCTGACGTGCACCGCGTACACCTCGTCCCCCGCGCGGGCGCCCGACCAGGCGGGCAGCGAGGAGTGCGCGCCGCTGAAGGCGGCCGGGGGCCGTTGGCCTTCGCGGCCGGCCTTGCGCAGGGCGTCGCAGGTGTCGTGGGTCCACAGGACGGTGAAGGCGTCGGGCATGCGGCGATCCTACGAACAGGGACCGACAGCGCCGGGGGCCCCGGGAAGCCGGGCGGCCGTGCTCGGGCGACCGTACACGGCATGACTCCGGAAAAATTTCTCGAGGGCCGCCCGCCGCGCGCACTAGTGCACCCCCACCCCGCCCCGCCTGCGCGGCCGTCCCCGGCGCCCGCCCCACCGCCCTAGTGCACTAGTGCACTAGGGCACTAGTGCACTAGTGCATCCCTGTC
>NZ_JBFBDY010001100.1:0-1560 GCF_040683475.1 Kitasatospora sp. NPDC093558
CAGCAGCACCAGCGCGAGCGTGGTGGCGAGCACGGCGGCGGGCAGGACGGTCACCGCGCCCTCGCCGAGCAGGCGCAGCAGCACGCCGCCGCGGGAGCCGCCGCGGGCCTGGAGCAGGCGCAGTTCGGCGGTGCGCCGTTCGGTGACGAGGGCGGCGGCCAGGCAGAGCACCACGGTGGCGACGCCGGCCACGCCGACCGGGCCGATCGCGGAGATCGGCGCCGCGGCCTCGTACCGGGCGGTGGCGCGGTCGAGGACGTCGGCCAGGGAGGAGTTGACGCGCAGGTCGAGGCGGCCGGTCTCGGACGCGAGTTCGGTGGCGCCGTGTCCGGTGATGTAGCCGCTGACGGCGGTGCGCAGTTCGCCGAGCCGGTCGGCGCGCAGGACGCCGGTGTCGACGGGCAGCCGCCAGAAGTGGTGGGCCTCCTTGCGGTTGCTGCCCCACGCGAGGAGGGCGCCGAGGTCGGACCCGTCGACGACGCCCCCGGTCGTCCAGGCGCCGGTGGGCGCGCAGGCGCGGGTCAGGCAGTCCAGGTCGTCCCAGTAGGGGTCGTCGGCGTCGTTGGCGCGGTAGAGGCCGACGACCTTGCTCCGGACCGGCCCGGCGAACTCCGTGCCGTTGTCGAGGACGTCGCCGAGCTTGATCCCGATGGTGTCGGCGCCCGCCTTGCTGATCGCGATCGGCAGCGGCTGGCCGGGGGTGGCGCGCCCGGGCCAGACGCCGTCGGTGAGGGTCGCGTGGTCGGCGATGCCGTGCAGGTACATCAGGTCGAGCGTGGGATTGGCCTCCGTGAGGTGGGTCAGGCCCGGGTTCTTCATCTCGCGTCCGCGGACGGTCGTGCCGTAGACCGGCCCGGAGGGCGCGAGCGGCACGTCGCGCCCGATCCGGTCGGCCAGCCGGCGCAGCACGGGGTCGAGGCCGGCGGCGGTGTCGTCCGGCAGCAGGACGGAGGTGGCCTGGAGCCTGGTGTCCGACGTGCCGCGGTCGTGCAGGAACTGACGCAGGGCGCCGTCCGCGCCGCGGTCGACGGCCCGTGGGAAGGCCGCCGCCAGCAGGACGGTGACGAAGGCGAGCGCCGCCATGAGCAGCGTGGCCAGCGGCGCCGAGCGCAGCCGGGTCCGTACCCAGGGCGCGGGTCGCCGCTCGGCGTGGGGAGGGGTCGCGGTGGCGTCGGCCTGGGTGGTCACGATTCCTCCACGTGGCGCAGCCGGGCGGCCACGTCTCGACGGCGGCGTCCGGTGAGGAAGGCCGACAGCAGCGGCACGAGGGCGATGGCGGCGGCGAGCAGGAGGGCCTGGCCGGCCGGCAGCTCGATCACCGCCTCGGGCATCGGGCGGCGGGCGGCGGGGGTGAGCACCACCAGCGGCACGATCAGGTGGACGAGCAGGGTGCCGAGGCCGAGTCCGACGGCGCTGCCGAGGGCGACCAGGAGGGTCTGTTCGGCGGCGGCGGTGCGCGTAACGTGCTTGCGCGGGGTGCCGAGGGCGAGCAGCAGGGCGGAGTCGCGGGAGCGTTCGCGTGCGGAGGCGGCCACGGCGGCGGCGAAGCCGATCGCGGCG
>NZ_JBFBDY010001101.1:0-1558 GCF_040683475.1 Kitasatospora sp. NPDC093558
GCCGCGGAGGCGTCCGGTCCGGTGTCCGGCGCGGAGGCGGTGATCGCCGTCGGCAACGAGGTGGCCGCCCCGGTGGTGAGCCCGGACGGCACCACCGCGTACGTCGTGACCGCGACCCAGCAGGGCAATCTCGTCCTGAAGACCGTCGACACCCGCAGCGGCGCGACGGCCGGTGGGCTCGCGCTCGGGCGCAACCGCTGGATGGTGTTCGCGGCGCTCAGCCCGGACGGCTCGCGGCTGTACGTGCTCAACTACCTCACCCTGAGCGTGATCGACGTCCGGTCGATGTCCGTGCTCGGCACGGCCACGGTGCCGGACCAACCGCGTCCGTCCGACGAGAGCGTCGGCTGGCCCGCCGGGATCGCGCTCAGTCCGGACGGCGGGACCCTGTACGTGTCGCAGGCCGGCTCGGCGACGGTCGGCCACCTGGGGAAGGGCCGGGTGCTCTCCTTCGCCACCGCGCAGCGGGCGTTCACGTCGTCCGTCGAGTTCCCCGCCTCCATCCCCGGCAATGTGGTCGTCCGCCCGGGCGGGCGCGACCTGTACGTCGGCAGCGAGGCGGGCGTCGTGCACCTCGACCTCACCGGCGCCGCGCCCGCCGTGACGCGCGTCGTCCCGGGCACGGCCGCGGGCCACGACTCGGAGCTGGCCTTCAGCCCGGACGGCGCCCGCCTGTTCGCCCTCAACGGCGCGCGCGGCGGCGCGGGCGACGAGATCGACCCGGCGACGGACACCGTCACCGCCCACTTCACGCTCACCACCAACAGCGTCAACTTCCAGTTTCCGCAGGTGAGTCCGGACGGCACCCGGCTCTACGCCGTCGACAACACCATCGAGGGTTCCGGCCCGTCGGTGTACGTCCTCGACACGACGACCGACACGGTCGTCCCGGGCGAGGCCCAGGCGCTCAACGAGGAGACCGTGAACGGCTTCGCGGTCGGCCCGGACGGCCGCACGCTGTACGCGGGCGGCACGGTCGCGTCGACGGCCAACCTGCAGATCGTCGCGCTGCAGTAGGCCGACGAGTCCCTCCAGGGCGCTGCGGCGGCCCGGAGGGACACCGTGCGGTGTCGGTGCGACGCGCTAGGTTGCCTCACATGACAGCTGCACGTGTGCCGATAGCCGAGTTCCTCGACGAGGACGATCTGGTCGTGGCGGAGCACCTCGCCGACGACCTCGCCTTCTGGTTCGCCCACTTCGTGATCTCCTTCGGCGTGGAGGACGAGGCGGCCGAGGAGTACGGCGTCGACGCGGCCGCCTACGAGGCGGTCCTCGCGCGCCTGGGCGACGCCGAACAGCCCGGCACGGTCCTGCGGGTGCCCTTCGACGGCGGCCACACGGCGTACGTCGCGTGGCAGAACTGGGAGGACGAGAGCACCGTCGACTACCTCGTCCACCACCCCGCGTGGGGCCGCCTCGGCTTCCTCGCCCAGGACGGTCCGCACGGCTCGGGCCCGGGCCTGGCGTGGCCGGAACTGGTGAAGCTGGCCGGCAGCACCCAGGACGGCGCCGACGGCCTGGCGGACCCGGCCCGTCGCCTGCTCCTCCTGCTCCCGGC
>NZ_JBFBDY010001102.1:0-1557 GCF_040683475.1 Kitasatospora sp. NPDC093558
GGTGATGTGGCCGCCGATGTGGACGAGGACGATGGCGCGGGTGCCCGGGGTGCGTGCGGCGTCGATGGCGCCGGCGGTGGCGGCGAGGCCGGCGTCGTAGAGGACGGGACGGGCGCCCGCGCGAATGGCGGCTTCCGCGGTGGCGTAGTTGGTGTTCGCTGGGACCAGGACGTCGGCGCCGCCGAGGTCGAGGGCCCGGACGATGATCTCCAGCGCGGCGGTGCCGGAGGAGACGGCGACGGCGTGGGCGGTTCGGGCCATTGTGGCGAAGGCCTGTTCCAGGTGCTGGGTGTAGGGGCCGAGGGTTAGCTGGCCGCTGTCGAGGATCGCGCCTGCGGCAGCATGGAACGTCGCCTTCTGCTGCGGTGTGAACGAGATGCGGAACGGTGGGATCACCGTGGTCATGGCGTTCTTCTCCTTTCCTCGGTCAGGCCGCGACGGTGGCCCACGGCTCGACGGCTACGAGGCCGTCGGGCACCGGCGGGGCGGGTCGGGGGTGGATGGGCAAGGCGACGCGGTGGCCGAGGATCTGCTCGGCGCAGTCGCGGGAGGCGTGTCCGGCGAGCGTCATCTTGCCGGTGCAGATGGTGTGCAGGCCGGTGATGCCGTCGTCGTCCCGGTGGTCGATGATGCGGTGGCCGGGGTTGAACAGGCCGCCGATGGCGTGGTCGGTGCCGACGTAGTCGGTCTTGCCGACGGTGTAGACGGTGGCGTCGTCGAGGTCGACGGTGCCGGGCTCCAGCAGTTCGCGCAGTTGCTGAAGGAGGAGTTGGGCGCGTTCCATGGTGACGGGGAAGCGGCGGCATCCGGCGATCTGTGGCTGGATGCCTCCGTAGAGGGAGGCGAGGACACTGCCGCGGGGGCCGGGCATGGCGACCGGCCCGGACTGGTTGGTGAAGATGATGCCTCGCGCGAGGGTGCCGGGCAGGCGCATCATCATATCGAGCCGGGACTTGAGGTCCGGGGCGTGCTTGGACTCCAGCTCGGCGAGGATGCGGCGGGTGCCAAGGCCGGCGGCCAGGACGATGTGGTCGGCCTCCAGCAGCTCGCCGCTGCCGGTGCGCACGGCGCGAGCCCTGCCGTTTGTGACGATGATGCTGTGTGCGGCGGTGCCCAGAACGAAGCGCACCCCGGCCGCGAGGCACTGGGCGGTGGCGGCTTCCAGGAGTCGGCGGGATGAGATGGCGCGCTCGGTGGTGGCGACCAGCTTCTGCCCGGCGACGGAACTGGCGCGCAGGCCTGGGACATCGGTGGCCTCCACAGCGCGGTGCGCGAGGTGGTGGGCGTCGAGTGCGGTCCGGAAGGCCTGCTCGTCGCCGGGGGCGAGGACATAGACGGCCTCGCCGGCGGGGATCTCGGCCTCGGGGGCGAGCCGGGAGTAGAAGTCCTGGGCCTCGCGGCAGAAAGCCACGATGTGCGGGGACTGGCGGGCGTAGAGGGCACCGGAGTGGAGCATGCCGTGGTTGGCGCAGGTGGCGCCGGAACCGACGCGTTCGACGTCCAGCACGGTCACTTTGTGGCCGGAACATGCAAGGCGGACGGCGGTGAGAAGGCCGG
>NZ_JBFBDY010001103.1:0-1556 GCF_040683475.1 Kitasatospora sp. NPDC093558
GGCGGGGGCGGCGGGCGGCTGGGTGCTGGAGCCGGTGACGTTGAGTTCCAGCAGGACGGCGTGCGAGCCGACGGTCGCGCCCTCGCCGACGCCGAGGGCGGTGTCGGCGGCCACGTCGACGCTCTGGGACTTGCCGTCGGTGGTCAGGTCGGCGTGCAGGGCGCGTCCGGCGGTCTCGATCCGGAACGCGTCGGGGACGGTGAGGGCCAGATAGCCGGAGGCGCCGGGGGCGGCGAAGCAGACCCGGTACATCGGCAGTGTGACGGAGCGTCCCCAGACGGTGATCTGGTGCGGGGTGTCGCAGGGGGCGTAGGTGATGCCGCCGTCGCCGCGGGTGACGGTGATGCCGGTGGCCTGCTGGACTTCCTGGGCTCCTGGGTAGGTGCCGTCCTCGACCGCGTAGGCCGGGGCGGCGTTCGCGGCGTTCGCGGCGTCCGGAGCTGGGTTCGCGGCGTCCGGAGCTGGGTTCGCGGCGTCCGGGGCGGCGTTCGCGGCGGGCGGGGGCGCCGGCGTGTCGGCGCTCGCCGCGGGTTGGGCGGCACCGAGGACCGCGGCGGTGGCGACGGCAGCGCTCAGCCACCGTCGTATGTGCAGGGACATGGGTTCGCTTTCGTCGGTCCGCCCGGTGGTGGCGGGCGGGTGAGCGGTTGGGCCCTGGCGCGCAGGATCAGGGCATGCGGGTGCCCGGGCACGGCAGATCGTAATGCGCCCCGGTGACGTCTTTCCCAACGGTTTCCCCTTTCCTTGCCCTCTGCACCGGAACTGACGCCGCGACAAAACCGGCATTTGCGCCCAGGTGTGCGGGTGGCTCGTAACTTTTGTTCGCTCCGGTCCTGTTGTGTCCCCGGCGCGAGAAATTCCCGTTGCCCTGACCTGGTCTGACGCAGTGTGAGATGAGCAATCCGGCTTCGCTAGGCTCACCCGCGCCGAATCACGGTGAAGCACCGTGAAGCACGGTGCACGCCGAAAAACAGCAACAGAGGGGGAATTCGGGTGAATCCCGACACAGCGCGGTCCGGGCACGGCAGGAGGGGGTCCGCCGGCACACGGTTGCTGGGCCGCGGACTGCTCCCGCTGGCCCTGCTCGCCGCCCTGGTCTCACCGGTCCGGGCGGCTGCCGACAACCCGCCGGCGCCCGCCGGCCTGGAGGCCACCGACCGCGGCAAGGTCGTGCAGGCCTGGCTGGCCGGCGGACCCGCCGTCAAGGCCGCCGCCGAGAGCGCCCTGACCGGCTCCGGCCCGGACGACGTCCAGAAGTTCCTGCTGACCGGGCGGGCCGCCGCCGAGTACGTCGACGACCAGGAAACCGCCCGGCAGATCGTCTCCCAGGGCGGCCGGGCCCTGCGCGAGGCGGCCCAGCAGGCGCTGGCCGGCACCCCGCAGGACCTCGACGCGTTCATCCGCCAGGGCTGGCAGAAGCCCCTCGAACAGGACCAGGTCGTCGAGGCCGCCCGCATCGGCAACAGCGGCGGCCCCGGCGTCAAGGCCGCCGCCGACGCCGCCCACAACGGCTCGATCGACCAGGTCAAGGCGTTCCTCAACCACGACCAGGACAC
>NZ_JBFBDY010001104.1:0-1552 GCF_040683475.1 Kitasatospora sp. NPDC093558
CACCGACGTGACCATCGCACCCGGCGGGCTCCCGGACGAACTCGCCGACCTGGCCGGCTGGGTGGCCTGCCTCGCCGACGCCCGCCCGCTGGAGGAGTACACCGATCTCCTGGCCACCGCCGGACTGCTCATTACCCGCACGGAGCACCACGACGACGCCCTGCGACGCATGATCGAGCAGATCGACGCCCGCGTGCGCGCCCTCCGCATGATCGGCGGCGCCTGGCCCGTCCTCGCTGACCTGGACGTCGACCTGGACGGCGACCGGGTGGCAGCGCTGATCGCCCAGGCCGCCAGGGCCGTCGAGCTCGGCGCCGCGGGGTACGCCCTGCTTCTCGGCCGAAAGCCATGGGCGGAGGCCTGAGCGCCCTCGGGCATGCCGCGGCGCACGCCCTGCACTAGCTGTTGAGCCAAATCCAGGACGGTCGTCCTGGTCGACGTCAAGGCCATGTGGACGGCAACCTTCCTGGTACCACCTCACCGGCCACACCTGCCTGGGCCACGTCGGTCCCGTCGCCGACCAGGCCGACCGCGACGTGTACGCCCTCCGACTGGCCGCGAGCCCCAACCCGACGCACCCGGACGGCCCCTGGCACACGGTGCCGGCCTGACGCCTGTGTGCGCGGTTGTCAGCCAGGTCCGCTGCAGTCGAACGGGAAAAGCCTGCTGGATTTTGCCGCTGCAGTCCCAGCTGATGCCGAAAGTGGACTGTGACCGGGTTTTGCCGTCGGCGCACGTGTGCTGTCCTGGAAGGACCAGGCAGGAGAGCGTCATGCGTACCGTCACCATGGAGAAGCAGCCGCTGCGGACCGGGGTGCTGATGCCCGCCAGGGATCTGGCCGTGGCGTGGGGCCTGATCGTGGTGATCGCGGCGCTGGCCTGGGTGTTCACGGTCGGGCAGGCCCGGGACATGGGGATCGAGCCGGGCACGATGGGGATGGCGCTTCCGCTGTTCCTGGTGCTGTGGCTGGCGATGATGGCCGCGATGATGCTGCCGTCGGTGGCGCCGGTGGCGGTGACCTGGGCGCGTGGCATCGGCCGGCAGTCGAGCGGCGCGAAGCGGGCGGTGCGCACGACGGAGTTCCTGGCCGGCTATCTGCTGGTGTGGACGGCCTTCGGGCTGCTGGCGTACGGCGGGCTTGCGCTCACCGGCCACCTGGTGGAGCGCGATCCGGACGTGGGGAAGTGGATCGGCGCGGCGGCCTTCGCGCTGGCGGGGCTGTACCAGCTGGGCCCGCTGAAGTACGTGTGCCTGCGGCACTGCCGCAGCCCGATGGCCCAGCTGCTGCACTACGCGGGCTACCGGCCGCCGGTGCGGGACCTGCGGGTCGGCTTGCACCACGGCGGGTACTGCCTGGGCTGCTGCTGGGCACTGATGGTAGTCCTCGTGCCGCTCGGCGTGATGAACGTCGCGGCGATGGCGGGGATCGCGGTGGTGATCTTCCTGGAGAAGCTGTGGCGGCGCGGTCCGCTGCTGGCCCGGGTCAGCGGGGTGGCATTCCTGGTTCTGGCGGTGCTGGCGCCGTTCCAGAGCTGGCTGCTGCCCGGGCTG
>NZ_JBFBDY010001105.1:0-1548 GCF_040683475.1 Kitasatospora sp. NPDC093558
CCCGCCGGGCGGCCCGGCTATGCCCGGGGGGCCGCCGTCCGGCGTTAGATTGTGTCGTACTGACGAAAAGGGGAGAGCGATGGACGACAGCAGCGACCGGGTGATCGCCGACGCGGCCGAGGAGTGGGAGGTCCGCGAGAGCCGGACGCCGTTCCAGGGCCGGGTGACCGGCGTGCGCAGCGAGGAGGTCCGGATGCCCGACGGCGGCTGGGCCCGCCGCGACTACCAGACCCACCCCGGCTCCGTCTCGGTGCTCGCGCTGGACGATAAAGAGCGGGTGCTGATCCTGCGCCAGTACCGCCACCCCGTCCGCCAGCGGCTCTGGGAGCTGCCGGCCGGCCTGCTCGACGTGCCCGGCGAGAACCCGTGGCACGCCGCCCAGCGGGAGCTGTACGAGGAGGCGCACGTCGAGGCCGCCACCTGGCGGGTGCTCGCCGACTACTACACCTCCCCGGGCGGCACCGACGAGGCGCTGCGCATGTTCCTCGCGACCGACCTGTCCGACGCCCAGGGCGAGCGCTACTCGGCCGAGGGCGAGGAGCAGGAGATCGAGATCGCCCGGGTGCCGGTGCCCGAGCTGATCCGGCTGATCCAGGCCGGGCAGCTGCACAACCCGACTCTGGTCACCGGCACGCTCGCCGTGCACGCCGCGCTCACCAGCCCGGGCGGGCTGGATGCGCTGCGCCCGCCGCAGGCGCCCTGGCCGGCCCGGCCCTTCGAGGCGTGAGCTGCCGCTCGGATTGATCCGGCGGGGTGATTTGCCGGTTCGTACGACCGGATGTCACCTCGGCCGGGCCGGACCGCCGAACTACGCTTCGCAGACAGGCGGTCCGTCCCGGGCCGCCCGAGCGAGCGCCGGACGACGTCGGGAGTGGGCACGGGTGGCGAGGAAGACGGTGACGATGGACCCCGGCCCCGAATCGCCCGCCGGGGCCGTGCCCGGTCTGGAACGGCTGCCGGCCGGGCCCGCGGTGTTCGCCGGGCGGCGCGCCGAACTGGCCGCGCTGCGGGCCGCCGCGGCCCGCCCGGCCGCCGGCCGCAGCCCGGTGCTCGTGCTCGCCGGGCGCCCCGGCTCGGGCCGCACGGCGCTCGCCGTGCGCTTCGCCCGCACCGCCGCCGCGGACTACCCGGACGGCGTGCTCTTCACCCGCCTGTCCGCGCCCGACGGCGCCCGGGTGCCGCCCGCCCGCGCCGCCCGCCTGCTGCTGGAACAGCTCGACCCGGACACCGCCGTGCCGCTGCCCGGCGCGACCGAGGACGGGCGGGACGAGCCCGCCTGCGTCGCGCTGCGCGAAGCCCTGGCCGGACGCAAGGTCCTGCTGCTGCTCGACGACGTCCGGGACGCCGGGCAGCTGTGGCCGCTGCTCGCCGACGAGCCCGGCTGCCTGGTGCTCGCCACCACCGCGGGGCCGCTCACCGGGATCGAGGACATCGACCCCGTCATCCTCGGCGGTCTTGACCGGCAGGCCTCCGGCGAACTGCTCGCCGACCTGGTCGGCGGCACCCGGATCTCCTGCGACCCGATCGGCGGCGCCGACCTCGCCGAGG
>NZ_JBFBDY010001106.1:0-1547 GCF_040683475.1 Kitasatospora sp. NPDC093558
TCACCCGGAGCCGGGCGGCCGGGGCCGCCCCCCCCCCGGCCCCCCGGCCGGGTGCTCACGTTCTCCACCGCGCAGAACGCGTTCACCGGCGACGTGCCGATGCCCGACGGCTACGTGCGCCAGATCGTCGTCCAGCCGGGCGGCACCGACGCCTACGTCAGCTCCGGCACCAGCCTCGTGCACCTGGACACCTCGACCGCCGCCCCGGCCGTCGTCGGGACCGTCGCGAACCTCCCCACCCAGATGATCTACGCGTCGTACACCACGGACGGCACCCACCTGATCGTCACCGACAGCGACCCCGGTAGCCCCCGCCTGGCCCACCCCGTCGACACCGACAGCGACACCGGGCTGGCGCCGGTCACGCTCACGCCCGCCTTCTCCGCCGGTACCGGCACGCCGTCCACCGCCCCGGCCGGCGGCCTGCTGCGCCGCCTCGCCTACGACCAGACGACGCAGCGGCTCTCCCTGGTGGCCTTCGACGCCACGAACGACTACGCCGCCGCACCCTCCGAGACGCTCGCCCTCGACGCCGACTTCTCCTACGGCATGACCGTCAGCAACGACAACCACACCGCCTACGTGCTGGCCCACCGCCCCGGAGCGCAGGGCATCGTCCTGGAGATCCTCCCCCGCTGACCGACCCCGCTGACCGACCCCGGCCGCCGGAACCCATCACAGACACCGTCAAGCACGCCGTCGCGAGGCACCCCCTCGCGGCGGCGTCGTCGTGTGTGCGCATGCCACCTCACTCTTTCGAGTGGGACCACTCCGACGCCTTTGACCTCCGATAGCACGAACTCCCGTCCATCAAGGCGCACTTCGCCGAGAAACCCTCCGCATGAGCGAATCCCGGGCGGGTTACCGGTGCAACCGGCCCGCGGCGAGAAACCTGGTGCGGGCGCCGAACCCGGCGGTACGGGGGATCGGCCGGGCAGCAGCCGTCGCGCACCCGTGCGATGTGTCTGACATGTCCGGCAAGTTCGCACAAGTCAGCACTGCCACAGTAATTTTGAGTTTCGGTCAGAAATGTCGAGACCCGGCTATGCTGCCTCGGACCACCGCCCCCCACCCGCCTCCGATGTCCCCTTCCGACCGTTTGAGGATGCTGATGCTTCGACCCGGATCGTCCCCCGGCAGACGGCCCACCGCCCTCCCGCCCGGGTGGCTGCTGCCCACGGCCGTGCTCGCCGCCGCCGGGGCCGCCGCCGTGGCGGTCGCCGTCTCCGGCGCCCGTCCCGAGGTGATCTGGAGCGGCATCGCGGCCACGCTGGCGGTCGCCGTGGTGGCCGCCGAGGCCGGCCGGCGCGGCCGGGCACTGTCCCTCCTGCGCCGCCAACACGCCCGCCAGACCGACGACTTGCGCCAGCAGATGCTCCGCCAGGACACCACCATGGTCGCCCTCTCGCGGCAGGAGCTGCCGGCCGCGCTGGCGCGCCTGCGGGCGACCAACTCGGTCGACACCGCGATGCACGCCTACGAGTCCAGGGACCCGATGCTCAGCCCCGAGTACCGGGCCGCCCGGGACGAGCTGCTGCACCGCGTCC
>NZ_JBFBDY010001107.1:0-1547 GCF_040683475.1 Kitasatospora sp. NPDC093558
GTTGTTCGGCGATCTCCAGCACGGTGCCCGCCGAGATGCCGCCCTTGGTGTGCAGGAGCACGGCGGCGAGGAGCGGGGTCAGGAGGATGCCGAGGCGCCAGTAGGCGAGGGCGCAGGCCCAGACGACGACGAACATGCCGACCAGGATGTAGCCGACGTTGTCGAGGCTGATGTCGGAGATCCAGCCGGTGACGGGGTCGGTGAGGTCGAGCTTCTCGTGCAGGACGCCGACCAGCTCGATGGTGCCGATGACGAAGGCGACGGCGATGGACAGGCCGGTGATGGTGAGGTTGTAGTAGACCTTGCGGACCGGGTTGGAGAACGCCCAGTGGTAGGCGAAGTTCATGAAGGTGCCGTCGAGGGTGTCGAACAGGCTCATGCCGCAGGCGAAGAGCAGCGGCAGGCAGATGATCGCGTACCAGGGCAGGCCGGAGGCGGCGCCGGAACCGGCCATCACCATCAGGGCGACCTCGGTGGCGGTGTCGAAGCCGAGGCCGAACAGCACGCCGACCGGGTACATCTGGCCGGGGCGGCGGATGGACTTGGTGAGGCGGCCGAGGATGCGGTTCATGAAGCCGCGCTCGTCGAGGTGCTTCTCCAGCTGCTTCTCGTCGAACTGGCCGGCCCGCATGGCCTTGTAGACGCGGTGGATCCCGGCGAGCGCGATCAGGTTGAGGGCGGCGATGAGGTACAGGAAGGTGCCGGAGACGCTGGTGCCGATGACGCCGAGCCACTGGTGGGCGGTGGACTGGTCGTCGACGAGGGTGCCGGCGATCTGCGCGCCGCCGGCGACGAGGGCGGCCATCGCCATGACGATGCTGGAGTGGCCGAGGGCGAACCAGAATCCGACCGAGACCGGGCGCTGACCGTCGGCCATCAGCTTGCGGGTGGTGTTGTCGATGGCCGCGATGTGGTCGGCGTCGAAGGCGTGTCGCATGCCGAGGGTGTAGGCGGTGATGCCGAGGCCGACGCCGAAGGCCTGGTTGCCGATCGTGTAGTGGTTCGGGGCGACCAGCAGGAACAGCATGCCGAAGGCGACGACGTGCATGGCGATGATGACGCCCAGCAGCGTGGCGGTGCGGACGGTGTCCTGGCGCTGCCAGCGCGGGGGCAGCGGCAGGGTCGAGGACGGGGTGTCGTCGGTGAGGGTCATGACGGGCGGCCTCTCCAGCTCCTCGATGGGGGCACCCCCGGGTGAGGTCGGGGGAGTCGTGCGCGCCGTGGCCGGTCTCCTGGCTGCGGGATGTCCGGGTCCGCCCGCGTCCGGGCAGGGCCGGGCGCACCCCGCGGCTCGTCTTCCCGTGCGCCGTACGGCACCGGTGACTGCCCGCAGTCGCTGCGGGCGCGCCGGGGGCACTACCCCTTCACAGTGGCGAGGGCCGCGCCGGAATCGGCTCCTGAGGAGCTGTCACCGGACTTCCCGAACACCACGGCGGGGAACACCGTAGGGGCTGGCCCGCCCTGTCGACAAGCCTGCGCAGCTGCGCATATGTTGCAATAACGCAAAGTGCTGACACGGGCATGGCGGGTGAGGGGGCCGACTGTGG
>NZ_JBFBDY010001108.1:0-1546 GCF_040683475.1 Kitasatospora sp. NPDC093558
CTGGAGGAAACGGCGGACGGCCCGCTCGACGCGCGGGAGGCGCTGGCCGCCGCCGCGCCGGGCCCGCAGGACCTCGCGTACGTCATCTACACCTCGGGCTCCACCGGCCGGCCCAAGGGCGTGCAGGTGGAGCACCGGAGCCTGGTCAACGCCGTCGGCTGGCTGGCCCCGCTCATGCGCTGCGACGCGGACACCCGCGCCGCGTACTCCTTCTCGCCCGGCTTCGACCTGTCGCTGATGCAGATCTTCCCGCCGCTGCTGCACGGCGGAGCCGTCGTGCCGGTGCCCGGCGAGCTCGACCACCTCAAGCTCCGCGACATGTACGCGGGCCGCCTCGCCAACACCCTCTCGCTCACCCCGACCCACCTCGGCCTCGCGGCCCGCCTCGGCATCCGTCCCACGGGCATCCGCGCGCTGCAGCTGGGCGGGGAGAACCTCACCGCGGCCGCCGCCCGGCGGGCGCGCGAGGACTTCGGGCCGGACTGCCTCATCGTCAACGCCTACGGCCCCACCGAGGCCACGCTGGCCTGTACGGTCGCCGTCGTCGGGGACGGGCACGGGGACGGCATCGCGCGCGGCTCGGCGCCGATCGGCGTCCCCGTGCACCGCACCGCGGTGAGCGTGCTGGACGAGCAGCGGCGCGAAGTCCCCGACGGGCGGCTCGGTGAGCTGTACGTCACCGGCGCGCAACTGGCACGCGGCTACCTGGGCCGCCCCGATCTCACCGCCGAACGGTTCGTCCACCTGCCCGACGGCCGCCGCGCCTACCGCACCGGGGACCTCGTGCTGCGGCTGCCCGACGGGCAGCTGGAGTACGCCGGCCGCGCCGACGACCAGGTGAAGATCCGCGGCCACCGCGTCGAGCCGGCGGAGGTCGAAACGGCGCTGACCGGGCTGCCCGGCATCGCCCAGGCCGCCGTCGTCGCCCGCGGCCGCACCGAGGACGTCCGGGCCCTGTGCGCGTTCGTCGTCCTCGCCCCGGGCGCGACCGCTCTCGACGAGGGCGCCGTCCGGGCCGAACTGGCCCGCACGCTGCCCCCGCACCTGGTGCCCACGGTGGTGCGCGTCCTGCCCGCGCTGCCGGAGACCGCCAGCGGCAAGACCGACCGCAAGGCGCTGCCCGATCCCTTCGACGCCACCACTGCGCCGGGAGGGCCGGACGACGACCGGGGCGTGGCGGCCGTGACCGCGCGGATCTGGTCGCGCGTCCTGCAGTGCGAGGCCGCGGGCCTCGACGACTCGTCCGACTTCCATGCGCTGGGCGGCGATTCGCTCGCCGTGCTGGAGATGCTCTCGGCCCTCGGCGAGGAACTCCTCGGCGGGTCGGCCGGCGGCTCCTCCGAACGGCAACTGCTGGACCGCCTCGGGCCGCTCGGCGCCGGGCTGACCCTGGGCCGCATCGTCGCCGCCGTCGACCTCGTACGGAGCGAATCGTGATCTTCGTCGGCGAGGGCGCGCTGCTGTGGCGCGCCGTCAAGCACACGCTGAACAGCGGCCTGCCGGTGGACCTGGTCTGCGGACCGGCCTCGGACGGCGCCGACGCGGC
>NZ_JBFBDY010001109.1:0-1540 GCF_040683475.1 Kitasatospora sp. NPDC093558
GGAGGACAGCGTGCCGCTCAGGGTCCAGCTGGCGGTGCCGTTCACCGGGATCTCGCCTCGCCGTCCTGACCGCCCGTGAGCGCGAGGTGATGTCGATGGCGGCCACCGGTCTGACCAACGAGGAGATCGCCGAGCGGATGTACGTGAGCCCGTTCACCGTCCGCACCCACGTGCACCGCGCGATGGCCAAGCTCGACGCCCGCGACCGCGCCCAGCTCGTCGCGATCGCCTACCAGTCCGGCCTCGTCCCGCCCGGCCGCCCGGCCTGAGCCGTCACTGCCGTCGGCGATGCTGCGCGGCGTGAACGAGGACGCCGCGGCGGCGTACGGGGCGAGCCCCTGGCACCTACTTCCGGGCCAGCCGGAAGACGGCCGCCAGCGCGGCGGCGGCGAGCACCAGCAGGATCCCGGCCTCCACGAGCTGGACCGGGACGAGGTCGCCGGCGGGGTGGTACTTGATCCAGGAGGCGGTCGCCCCGTCACAGGCGTGGCTCCCGAACAGGCACGTGTCGCCGCCGACCCGAGTGCCGTCGGCCATGACGGCGCCACGGTCGATCAGCCACGCGTTGGTCGGCTGCGCCTCGTTCAGCGGCACCACCTTGTCCGTGATCGGGTAGAGGTACCGGCGGGCCCAGCTCAGCACGCCGAAGGCGGTCCCGACCACGGCCGCCGTGACGAACATCGCGGGCAGCGTCCGGCGCAGCACCTGACCGAGCAGCACGCCGACGGCGAGCGCGAACAGCGACCACGCCACCGGGGCGATCCCGAGCGCGGGGTAGGTGAAGAACTGGAACGGCGGGTCGAAGGCGTAGGGGCCGTGGACGATGTCCGTCCACCACACCCAGCTCATCAGCGCGGCGATCACGCCGGTCGTGGCCAGCACGGCGAGGCCGGGTACCACGATCCGGGCCGCCAGCCAGCGCAGCGGGTGCACGGACTGCGTCCGGATGAGGCGGATCGTTCCGCGCTCGTGCTCCTGGGCGATCATCGGCGCGCCGACGAAGACGCCGACCAGCAGCGGGACCGCCGTGACCACGGGCTGGAGCACCTCGGCGAACCAGAAGGTCGGCCGGCTGATCGGCGCGAGTGCGGCATAGCACCGGACGTTGTCCCAGGTCTCGGGGCTGTAGCAGCCGGTCCGCTTCAGGACGCCGATGGTGTGCCGGCTGGCGAGGTGGATCCAGAGCAGGTCGACGGCCGCGAGGACCAGCAGGACGGCCATCGTCCGGAGGAGGAAACGGTTCTGGCGGAGCACCACCCATGCCACCCCGCGCACGCGCCCGGCGGCCGGGCGCCGGGTCGTCGATGCGACGCTCCGCTTGGGCAGGACGTTCGTACTCATGCGCCCTCCTCGCTTCGCTCGGCAGGGGCATTCGCCCATGCGCACCTCTTGATGATTCGCTCACTTCGTTCGCTCATGCGGCGACCTCGGTGTTCGGCTGGGCGGCGGAAGGCTGCGGGGCGGCTGGGGCGCGGAGGTAGCCGAGCAGCAGGTCCTCCAGGCTCGGCCGGCCGCCCTCCCACGGACCGTCCAGCGGTGC
>NZ_JBFBDY010001110.1:0-1538 GCF_040683475.1 Kitasatospora sp. NPDC093558
GTCGCCGGGGAGCACGGCGCCGGGCCTGGCCTCGGCGAGGGTGGCGCCGTCGAACGGGTCGGCGACGACGGCCAGCCGGGTGCCGTCGTCGAACACCGCCTCGACGTGGATCTCGGTGACGAGGTCCGGCACGCCGGGCAGGACGTCGTCCGGGCCGAGGACGGAGCGTCCGCGCTCGACGGCCTCGGCCAGCCGAAGGCCGTCCCGGGCCGCCTCGCAGACGGTGTCGGCGATCAGCGCGGTGGCCTCGGGGACGTTGAGCCGCAGGCCGCGGGCGCGGCGGGCGCGGGCGAGCTCGGCGGCCGTGAAGATCAGCAGCCGGTCGCGCTCGGTGGGGGTCAGCCGCACGGGGGGTCGTTCTCCTCGGGCACGTCGGTGGGATCGGGCACGTCGGTGGGGTCGGGAATGTCGGTGGGATCGGGCACGTCGGTGGGATCGGGCACTGGGGTGGGATCGGGCACGTCGGTGGGGTCGGGCACCGGGGTCAGCCGGCCGGCTGGTCGTGGGTGGAGCAGTGGATGCCGCCGCCGCCGGACGCGATGGTGTCGATCTGGAGCGGGACGATCTCGCGGCCGGGGAAGTGGTCGCGGAACACGTCCTGCGCGTGGTCGTCGGCCTTCGGGTCGCCGAAGAGGGGCAGGTAGACGCCCTTGTTGCCGATGTAGAAGTTCATGTACGAGGAGACGAAGGCGTCGCCGCGCCCGGTGATCTTGTCCGGGTTGGGCTGGCCGATCTCGACGACCTTGAGCTTCTTCCCGGTCGCGTCGGTCGCGTCGGCGAGGACGGAGCGCGCCTGGTCGGCCGAGCGGGACCACACGTCGGCCGGGGTGCCGGGGAAGGCCCGGTCGAGGAACACGACGCCGGGGGCGGCGAAGCGGGCCAGGCAGTCGACGTGGGCGTCGGTGATGTCCTTGCCCTTGACGCCGGCCAGCCAGATCACCTTCGTCACGCCGAGCGCCTGCTTGAGCTCGGCCTCGACCTGGTCGCGGGTGCGGCCGGGGTTGCGGTTGTCGTTGACGACGGAGCTCTCGGTGATCAGCAGCGTGCCCTGGCCGTCGGTCTCGAAGGAGCCGCCCTCGGCGGTGACCGGGGTCTCGATCCGCTCGATGCCGTACTTGTCGAGCACCGCGCGGGCGAGCAGGGCGTCGTTGGTGTGCTCCTGCTTGCCGCCCCAGCCGCTGAAGTTGAAGTCGACGCCCTTGACCTTGCCGCCCTCCTCGACGAACACCGGCACGGTGTCGCGCGCCCACAGGTCGTCGACCGGGACGGAGAGCAGTTCGACGGCCGAGCCGCAGGCGTTGCGGGCGGAGGACTCCTGGCCGGGCCGGACGAGCAGGACCAGCGGTTCGCGCTCGCCGATCGCGCGGGCCACCTCGGCGATGTCCTTGCGGACGCCCCCGAGCTGCTCGCCCCACACGTTCTCGGAGGCGGGCCAGGCCATGAACGTCCGCTCGTGCTTCTCCCACTCGCCGCCGAGCCGGCGCCCGCCACCAGCGGCCCGGCCACCACCCACGGCAGTGCCGCCCCGGCCGCGAGCG
>NZ_JBFBDY010001111.1:0-1538 GCF_040683475.1 Kitasatospora sp. NPDC093558
AGCGCGCCGTTCTTGCCGCAGGCGATCGAGGCGCCGGCGGCGGGGGAACCGCCGGGGCCGGCGCTGGTCCCGGGGTTGTTGTCGTCGCCGCACGCGGTGAGCGTGAGGGCACCGACCAGTGCCATCGCACTCAGGGCAAGGCTGCTGGACCGGCGGTTCCGCTGGAGCATCTCTTCGTTTCCCCTCGTTCTGCACGCCCCGCGCTCGATGCGGGTTCCGGGGATCCGGTGATCCCGGGGTGAAGAACGTAGACGGGCGAGGTGAACGGATCCTCCGCGCCTGCTGAACCGACGGTGAATCAGTTCGGTCCGGAGTGGCGGTGATCACACGGCCGGAGCAGCCGCCGTCGGCCGTTCGGGTGAGGGCGACGGCGGCCTGCGCGTTGACGAGGGGTCAGTCGGGGTTTCAGTCGGGGGTTCAGCCGGGGTCAGTCGGGGGTCGGCCGGGGCCAGCCGCGGATCAGCCGGAGAAGACCGCTGCGTGCTCGGCGGCGAACTCGGCGAAGGACCGCGCCGGACGTCCCGTCAGCTTCTCGACATCCGGGCTCACGGCGGAGGCGTACCCGGCCGCGTACAGGCCGTAGAGCTCCACCATGCCCTCGGCGCGCCACCGGTCCCAGCCGGCGTCCAGCATGCCGGCGAGGGCCGCCTCCGGGGTGACGGCGGTGTACTCCACCGTCCGGCCGGCCACCGCGCCCAGCTGCTCGGCGAGCGCGCCGTGCGTCAGCGGCGCCGGGCCCGTCAGCGTGTAGACGGCGCCCTCGTGGCCCGCGGTCGCCAGCACCTCGACGGCCGCCGCGGCGACGTCGCGCGCGTCGACGTACGACACCGCGCCCGTACCGCCCGGCACGGCGAGCCGGCCCGCCCGCACGCCCTGCGCCATGCCCAGGAAGTTCTGGTAGAAGCCGTTCGGCGCGACGACCGTCCAGGGCAGCCCGCTCGACCGCAGGTGGTCCAGGCCCGCGACGTGCGAGGCGACGAACCGGACGCCCTCCGGGCGCTGCTCGACGCCCGCGGCGGCGTGCAGCACGACGCGCGGCCGGCGGCCGGTGCGCACCGCCGCGTCGATCACGTTCCGCTCGTGACCGGCCATCTCCGGGTGGACGGCGACCAGCAGGTAGACCACGTCGGCGCCGGCCAGCGCCGCGTCCAGCGAGGCCGGGTCGGAGAAGTCGGCGGCGACCTCCTCGACGCCGCCGTCCCACTCCGCCGGCGCCTCCGCCGGGTTGCGGACCAGTGCGCGGACGCTCTCGCCGCGCTCCCGCAGGCCCACGACGATCTTTGATCCGACCGTCCCGGTGGCGCCCGTCACTACGATCATGGAATTCTCTTCTCCCCGTTCCCGACCCGGACCTGATTCCGCGTCAGGCCGATGATCGCAGTTCGACGGGAATCGGATCAAGGCCGGTCCGGTGGGTGGTCCGGAGACCGCGGGATCGGGCGGGCGACACGCACGGTGGCCCGCCCGTGCTCGACTTGGCGGCGGCCGGGCGGTTGGATGGGCCCGCGCCAGTGCCGAGGGAGGCATCCGGCACCGCC
>NZ_JBFBDY010001112.1:0-1537 GCF_040683475.1 Kitasatospora sp. NPDC093558
GACGGTCGCGTGCCCGCAGAACGGCACCTCGGCGAGCGGGCTGAAGTACCGGACGGTGTAGGCGCCTTCGGCCTCGCCCGGGGTGAGGAAGGCGGTCTCCGAGTAGCCGAGCTCGGCGGCGACGGCGAGCATCCGCTCGGCGGACAGCCCGGTGGCGTCCGGGACGACGCCGGCCGGGTTGCCGCCCTCGGGGCGGGTCGCGAAGGCGGCGTAACGGAGGATCTCGGGAGCGGCTGAGGACGCGTCGTGGGTCATGTCCCGAGGAACGCGGGGCACCGTGATCTTGTTCCCTCCGGTCACCGCAGGACCGCCTCCAGCAGGTCGGAGCCGAGCCGGGCGCTGCCGGCCAGGTCCAGCTCGTACAGCATGTACCGCCCGCGCCGGCGGGTGACCAGCAGCCCGGCCTTGCGCAGCACGGCGAGGTGGCGGGAGACCTCGGGGGCGGAGAGCTGCCAGGCGGCGGCGAGTTCGCCGGTGGTGTGCGGGCCGCGGGCGATCGTGCGGGCCAGGCGCAGCCGGATGGGGTGGGCGAGCGCCTCCAGCCGCTGCTGGATCAGGGCGAGCGAGACCGGCTCCGGCAGCCCGGCCTCGGCGACGGGGTACTGCACGACCGGCCGCCAGCCCCGGGCGTGCACGACGAGCAGGTGGGGGCGGCCGAACGCGGTCGGGATGAAGGTGACCCCGCCGTTCGCGACGCCGCTGGTCGCGTTGTCCTGGAGCTTGTCGATGACGATCCGGCGCCGCCCGTCGGTGCCCTGCTCCAGCGAGACGGACGGCGAGACCGCGGCGAGCGCCTCGTCGGCGCCGCGCAGGCGCACCAGGTCGGCCTTGTGCCGGGCGTCGGCGGCGAGGTCGGGCAGGACGCGCTGCCAGGCGTCGGCGAAGAACGCCGATCGGCAGTCCTCCAGCATCCGCCGCACCAGGGCACGGACGGCGGGCGGGTCGGCCAGCAGCCGGTCGGCGAAGGCGGCCTGGCGGGGGCCGCGGGCCAGGGCGAGCTCGCGGGCGCGCTCGTTCGCGGCGGGGTCGCTCAGCGGGGAGGCCATCTTCCGGGTGAGCCGGGAGGAGCCGCACGTGGTGATGAGCGCGGCGGCGACGTACAGCTCGTCGTCGAGCCGGTCGACGGCGTCGAGCTCCTCGGCGAGGGTGGCGCCGGGCAGGCCGGGCACGAGGAAGTCCGCGCGGGAGGAGCGCCAGAGGAAGTCGGCCTCCAGCAGCCGCTCCGACAGCTCGGGCGGGATCGTCGCGGCGGTGCAGGAGGCCCAGCCGTGCAGCGCGGGGTGGTGCCCGGGCTCGGCGAGGACGTGCAGCATCGCGTTCAGCTCGGCGAGCGGGGACGGGGTGAAGACGAGGCGCTCGTCGGGCAGTCCGGTGATGTCAATCGTCAAACTCACGGAGGGAATCCTCCCACCAGGGGTGAAGCACCCCGCCGTCGTTTGTAGCGGACCGACAAACGACCTTGCCGGGCGGCCGGCCGGCGCGCGCGGGGTCGGCCCAGAGGCAGAAGCAGGAGAAGTCCGACAGCGACCACGCCGCC
>NZ_JBFBDY010001113.1:0-1531 GCF_040683475.1 Kitasatospora sp. NPDC093558
GGCGTCCTGTCGGCGGGCGCGAACCCGCGCGGCATGCAGGGCTACGCCGTGGGCAGGTGACGCGGCGGGGGCGACGGGCGGCAGTGACGGGCCGTGAGAGAGGGGTGGCGGGCCGTGAGAGAGGGGTGGTGGGGTGGTGAACCGGGGGCGGGGTGCGGGCCGTTCCAGTTGGAGAGAGTCCGGTGCATCGCCGTCCCCCGGCCCGCCGTCACGGGTCGCCCACGGCCGGACTCGCCGCCCCGCGCGCCCGCGTCCTCTCCCCCCTTGCCGGGCGCCGCGGGGCGGCCCTCGTGGCCCATGAAACCCACCAAGGAGAAGCACACGATGAAGCACGTACGCCGCGCGGCCGCGGTCACTGGTGGCGCGGTCGCCGTCCTGGCGCTGGCCGGTACCGGCACCGCCTACGCGTGGAAGCCGAGCGACGCGACCCTGACCGCCGGCTGCCGCCCCGACGCCCGCCACGTCGAGCTCGTCCTCGGCAACAACTACACGTCCGCCGGCGACTACACCCTCAGCCTGATCGGCGGCACCGAGGAGTACCACGGCACCGTCGACGGCCGGGGCACCGTCAAGGTCACGGTGAGCTACTCGGGCAACGGCGACCAGTGGCGCTACTCCCTCGCGGACACCCACATCGAGAAGAAGATCGCCGACGTGCCGCTCTGCCCGTCCGGCACCCCGACGGCCACCCGGACGCCGAGCGTGCCGTCGACCCCGAGCCCGAGCCAGACGCCCACCCGGACGCCGAGCCAGATGCCGAGCCGGACGCCGAGCGTGCCGTCGACCCCGACCGGGACCCCGACCCAGCCCGCGACGCGTACCCCGGCCCCGAGCGGCAGCCCGTCGGCGAGCACCCCGGCGACGGCCGCACCGGCTCCCTCCGGTACGCCGTCCGCCTCCGCCTCCGCCTCGGCCTCCGCTTCCGCGAGCGCCGCGCCCGCCCTCGCCCAGACCGGTGGCAGCGGCAGCACCACCCTCGCCGTGGCCGGCGCCGCCACCCTCGCCGCCGGCGCGGGCCTCGTCGTGGCCGGCCGCAAGGCCGCCGCCCGCCGCAAGGCCTGACGGCAGGTCCGGGGAGGGACGAGGATGTTCGTCGACGGAGCTTGGCGGATCACGGTGGTCGGCAAGGACGCCGACTTCGACCAGCGGGCCGTGGTCCGCACCCCGTACGGCACCCTCGTGCTGGTCGGCCGGGTGTGGGAGTCCCTCGCCGTCGACGCCGACACGTGGGAAATGCGCCTGGAGCACCTGTGGCCCGGGCGCGGCTGGCGCCCGGACGCCGAGGTCGTGCCCGGGCCCGTGACCACCACGGCCGGCCGGCGCACCCGGCAGGTCCGCGCGACGGACTGCCACTGGCCCGACCACCCGCGGCCGAGCGTGCCGCGCAACCTCGTGCTGCGCCTGGACGCGCTCGACGCGGACGAGCCGCAGGCACCGGCCGCGCGGCCGGCGGAGGCGATCGGGCCGGCCTCGGCGCCGCCGATCCGGACCGGCTCCGGGCCGGTGCCCGGCGTCCGGTCGGCAGGGGTGG
>NZ_JBFBDY010001114.1:0-1530 GCF_040683475.1 Kitasatospora sp. NPDC093558
GCCTTCGCGGGGGTCTGGACGCTGTGGATCGACTCGGTGGCGGGTGCCGTGGTCAGACCGAGGCCGAAGCCCATGAGGACCATCTGCCCGACGACGCCGGCGTAGGAGGAGAACGTCGGCGAGGCCGCGATCCACCCGAACGAGGACGCCAGCAGCAGGAGCCCGCCCGTCACGACAGCGCGGGTGCCGGTGCGGGTGGCGAGCGCGACGCCCACGACCGAGCCGAGGGCGAGGGTCGCGGCGACCGGCAGGATCCGCACCCCGGTCGACAGGGTGCCGTAGCCGCGGATGAACTGGAAGTACTGCGTGACCAGGAAGATGAAGCCGAAGAGCGCGAAGAACGCGACGGTGACGCACCCACTGGCGGCGGCGAAGGCGGGCGTGCGGAACAGGTTCACGTCGATCATGGGCTTGGGGCGGGCGCGCTCGACGACGACGAAGGCCGCGGCCAGGGCGGCTGCGACGGCGAACCCGGCGATGGTCGCGGGGGCCGTCCAGCCGCGCACGGGGGCCTCGATGATCGTGTAGACCAGGGTGCCGATCGCGCCGGAGGACAGCACGAGACCGGCGGGGTCCAGCCGGGCCTCGGCCGGGGCGCTGGACTCCGGCACCCACACCCACGCGGCCACGAGGGCGAGCAGCGCGACGGGGACGAGTGCCAGGAACACGGACGGCCACGCGAAGTGGGCGAGCAGCAGCCCGCCGCAGACCGGTCCGACGGCGACGCCGAGGCCGGTGACCGCGCCCCACAGGCCGACGGCCTTGGCCCGCTCACGGCGCTCCGGGAAGGTGTTGGTGATCACCGACAGCGTGGTCGGGAAGATGACGGCGGCGCTCGCGCCCATCAGCACGCGCAGGACGATCAGGGCGCCCGGGCCGCCGGCCGTCGCGCCGAGCGCACTGGCGAGGGCGAAGGAGCCGAGGCCCAGGAGCAGGGCGGGCCTGCGCCCGAAGCGGTCGCCGAGGGAGCCGGCGGTCAGGACGAGGGCGGCGAAGGCCAGGTTGTAGCCGTCCACGATCCACTGCAGGTCGCGCGTGGTGGCGTGCAGCTGACGGCTGAGGTCGGGGAGCGCGACGTTGACGATCGTCGTGTCGAGGTTGATCGCGAAGGCCGCCAGGCAGACGGCGAAGAGGACGGCGCCGCGCCGACGGGCGGACAGGCGGGGAGTTGTGGGGGACATGGGGTGCCTCCGTACTGCCGGAGCAGCATGTTGACAGTGGGCACATTTGCGACAATTCCACTCAAAGTGGACAATGTCAACATGGAATCCGAAAAAGCTGCCCCCAGTGCCGCCGAGCCGCCGCTCCGGCGGGGCTACCACCACGGCGGACTTCGGGAAGCCCTGATCGAGGCCGGCGTCGCGCTCGCCCGCACCGGCGGGCCGGACGCGGTGGTGCTGAGGGCGGCCAGCCGGGCCGCCGGGGTGTCCCACAACGCCGCCTACCGCCACTTCGCCGACCACGAGGACCTGATCGCGGCCGTCGGCGAGCGCTGCATGCACCAGCTCGGCCGGCTCATGCTGCAACGCG
>NZ_JBFBDY010001116.1:0-1527 GCF_040683475.1 Kitasatospora sp. NPDC093558
CAATACCAGTGACTTAAGGTTTTGAGCCTCGTGGAGCCTTGGTCGGTTGGTTGATGGGAACGGTGCGGTAGTGCGGGGCGATGCTGACGGCTTCGGCGGGATCCCGGATGGGCTGCGGCCAGAGCTGGTGCTTGGCGCGTTTGACGCCGAAGTTGGACATCTTGCGTTTGACGACGCGTGCGTTGGAGCGTCTGCGGCGCATGGGCAGCAGGTGGCGTGCTATCTCTCGGAGGCCGTCGGCGAGGGCTGCGGCCAGGCGGTCAGGGGGAAAAGGCCGCCTGCGCGGTCACCTGTCGGCGCGCGAGGCGGAGGGATCGGGTGAAGGAGAGCCGGTCCGGGTCGGTGTCGATCTTCTGTGCGGCGGCGTGCATCAGTTGGCGGATCGCGTGGTGGACCAGCAGGTGGCCCCAGACCTCCTGCTCGACACCTTCCGGTGAGCGGGAGCGCAGGACCTGGCCGGGGCCGCGCTGGTGGGTCTTGAGCTCGTCCAGCGCGGTCTCGATCTCCCAGCGCTGGTTGTACAGGGCCGCCAACTCGGCTGCGGGTGCGGCCTCGTGGTCGAGGATCGTGGTGATCAGTCGGTAGGGGGCCGGGTGCTGCGGGCGGCCGGGGTCGTCCAGGGTGTACTCGATGACGCGCACGACGGCCGGATCGGTGCGCTTGTGGTGGTCGCGGGCCGCCACGATGTCGGACAGGTAGGAGCCGTCGGGAAGTTCCCGGCGCACGGGCAGGACCGCATTGGACTTGATGCGCCACAGCAGGTCCGCACCGCCGGCCGAGGCGGCCCGCCACTGTTCCAGGCCGGCGAAGCCCCGGTCGGCGATCAGCAGGTCGTTCGGCCCGAGGGCCCCGAACAACTCCCGCGCGAGCACGGATTCCGCGGTGGTGAACGGCCCCAGGGCCGCGTGGGTGATGGCGTGCGTGCCGCACTCGGCCAGTGCCACCACCCGCACCTGCGGGAAGGCGGTCCGCTCGCCCCGGTGGGTTGCGGGGCGACCGAACCGTGCTTCGTTCTCCTCGCTGTCCGGTATGTCGAGCGTGGTCCCGTCGACCGCCATCAGACGCCAACGGCCGTACCAGGCACCGACGGTGGATTCGGTCGCCATGGGCTTGGCGGTCTGCTCGAACAGCGCTTTCAGCGGCTCCGGCCCGAGCTTGACCCGGGCTCTGGAGATCGCGGCGGTCGTAGGCACCTGCCACGAGCCCGACCAGCGGCCGGCCCACGCGAGGCCCTCGGTCAGCAGTCGCGCGACCTCTTCGTAGCCCTGCCCGGAGAACAGGCACATGGCCAGGACGAAGTAGACGACCACCCGGGGCGGCAGCAACCGGTTGCGCTTCCCGGACTTCCCGCACTCCACGACAATCCGGTCCACCAACTCAGGCGGGAACGTCCGCGTCAGCAGCCCGATTGCGATCCGGTCCGACAATCGCTCGTCCGTTGCCGACTTGACCTGTCCAGGGCGTGGCATCCAGGCACCTCCTGGACAGGTAGCCTACCAGCAGAGATCCTTAAGTCACTGGTATTGG
>NZ_JBFBDY010001117.1:0-1526 GCF_040683475.1 Kitasatospora sp. NPDC093558
CGCGGCGCGTGCGCGTGCCGGTCGTCGCCGCCCACCCGGACGGCCCCGGCGGCGGGCCGCAGCGCCCGGTAGACGCAGCGCAGCAGCGTCGACTTCCCGCTGCCGTTGGGCCCGACGAGCCCCACCACCTGCCCGGCGGTGGCTTTCACGGTGACGTCGTGGACGAGCCGGGTGCCGGTCAGCTCGACCGAGACGGAGTCGAGGGCGAGGTCCATCAGCGGCCTCCGAACGCGTAGCCGCGACGGCGCATCAGCAGCAGGAAGCAGGGCACCCCGAGCACCGCGGTGACCACCCCGACGGGCAGTTCGGCGGGCGCGAGGAGGGTGCGCGAGACGATGTCCACCCAGACCAGCAGCAGCGCCCCGGCGAGCGGCGCGACCAGCAGCACCCGGCGGTGCCCGGCGCCGACCAGCATCCGCGCGAGGTGGGGGACCATCAGCCCGACGAAGCCGATCGCGCCGCTGACGGCGACGACCGTGCCGGTGACGGCGGCGGTCACCACGAACAGCTCGCGGCGCAGCCGGTCGGGGTCGACGCCGAGCGAGGCGGCGGTCTCGTCGCCCATGGCCAGCGCGTCCAGCCGACCGGCGGCGAGGAGGAGATAGCCGAGCCCGGCCAGCACGGTCGCGGCGGCGATCGGCACCGAACCCCAGGTCGCGCCGCCGAGGCTGCCGAGCAGCCACATCATGGCGTCGCGGGCGGCCTCGCCGCGGGCGGCGGCGAAGACCATGAGCGCGGTCAGCGCGGAGAAGCCGTACGAGAGGGCGGTGCCGGTGAGCACGAGACGCAGCGGGGTGAGCCCGAAGGCCGTCCGCGCGGCCAGGTACACGAGCACCATGGCGAGCAGCGCGGAGCCGAACGCGGAGGCGGAGATCGCCCACACGCCGAGCGAGGCGAAGGCGCCGAGCAGCAGGACGGCGTTGGCGCCGACGGCGGCGCCGGAGGAGACACCGAGCACGAACGGGTCGGCGAGTGCGTTGCGCACGAGGGCCTGCACGGCGACCCCGGTGGCGGCGAGTCCGGCGCCGACCACGGCGGCCAGGACGGTGCGCGGCAGCCGGATCTCCCAGACGATGGCGTACGCGGCGGCCTCCTCGGCCTCCAGCCGACCGCCCGTCAGCCCGGCGCCGAGCAGCCGCAGGACGCGGGACCAGCCGAGTCCGGCGGAGCCGAGGGCCACGCCGCACGCGAGGGAGAGCAACAGGGCGGCGGCCAGGCCGGCGGCGAGGGGCACGGCGGGTGTGCGGCGGGAGTCCGGTGGGCTACTACTCACGAAGCGGGTGCCTTGCCTCGGGCCGCGGGTGTGCCGGGGCGGGCGCCGGCCGGGCGGGCCCGGGCGCCATCCCCTCGCAGTCCGCGGCGAGTTGTCGGGAGTTCAGCGGCCGGGGGCGATCGGGCTGGCACGGCCCCTGGGGCCTGTCGCCGAACTCCCGCCTGCCGGGCGACGCCTGGGCACGCGCCTCGCTGCGTTGTCGTCGGTCGCCGATGCTCCGCATGGACTCCCTCCTCCGCCTTGCGATGCACGC
>NZ_JBFBDY010001118.1:0-1515 GCF_040683475.1 Kitasatospora sp. NPDC093558
GCGGCATAATGCTCCATCCTCTCTACGCATTCGTATGACAGGGAACCCGGGCACTGCGAACACCGGAGCAGCGCACAGCCCGGCGGACGGAAGCATTCCACGCGGAATCAGGAATTCACCCACCGGGCCGAATTTCCGTCGATGGCACCCACCGCCCACTCGGACCACCGTAGTCGAACCACATGCTCAGCGGCCAAACCAGTATCGCCGAATTCACTCAAGCGAGTGCTCATTCGCCTCGCAGGGAGATTGGCAGACGTGGCCTACGGAACGTACACGGAGTGAATCCATTATTTTATTTTCAGCTTCACTGACGAGCACCACGAGTACCGAGTTCGCGCGCCACCCTCTCGCCCAGGGCCCGGAACGGCAGCCCCCCGCCGTCCAGCAACGCCTCGTGGAAGGCCCGCACGTCGAACCCGACGCCGAGCCCGGCTTCGGCCCTCGCCCGCAGCCGGCCGAACTCCAGGAAGCCTGCCCGGTAGGAAAGCGCCTGTCCGGGCAGGTCCGTGGAGTAGCGCAGCAGGTCGGAGGCGATCTGGCCGTCCGCCTCGGTGGAGTTGGCCCGCATGAACTCCCGCGCCTGCGCGAGGCTCATCGTCCCGAGGTTGAGCCCGGTGTCGACGACCAGCCGCTGCGCGGTGAACCGCTCCTGGGTCAGGCGCCCGTAGGCGTCCCACGGGTCGTCGTAGAGGCCCATCTCCCAGCCGAGACCGGCCGCGTACTCGGCCCAGCCCTCGTTGAACGCGCCGAACTCGGCCACCTCGCGCCGCAGTTGCGGCAGCGCCCGGTTCGCCGCCTGCCGGGCGAGGTGGAAGTGGTGCCCCGGCGCCAGCTCGTGGTAGATCAGGGAGGCCGCGCCCAGCAGGGATCGCCGGTCCAGGTCCGAACCGTTGTAGCGGTAGCGCCCGACGGGGTTGGCGGCGGTCGGCTGCTCGTAGTACCCGAAGGTCATCCCCGCCTCCAGTGCCGGGTCCAGCCGGGCCAGCCCGTACGGCGCGGCCGGCAGGGTGGCGAACCACTGCGGCAGCAGCAGGGCGAGCCGGTCGAGGTGGCCCCGGTAACGGGCCTCGACCTCATCCGGCGTCCGGGCGTACAGGCGGGGCTCGCTCCGCAGCCGGTCGTGGAACTCGGCCTCGGGGCCGGTGAATCCGAGGGCGGTACGGACCTCCCGCATCCGCTCGGCCAGTTCGCGGCACTGCTCGCGGCCGAGCTCGTGCAGCCGCTCGGGCGGCGTGTCGTTCCCGGTGTGGGTCCGGACGAACTCCCGGTACGCCTCCTCCCCGCCCGCGTACTGCGCCCAGCCGACGGCCTGTGGCGCCGCGCGCAGGTACCCGGGGTCGTCGAGGACGGCGAGCAGCCGGTCGAAGGCCGGGGCCAACCCGGTCTCCACCAGCCGCCGTACGCCGTCCCGGAGGCGCCCGCGCCCGGCCGGACCCAGCCCGTCGAGCCGCCCCTCTGCCACCTCCACCCGGCCCGCCACCGAGGCCCGCAGGCCGACGAGGGTGGCGCGCG
>NZ_JBFBDY010001119.1:0-1511 GCF_040683475.1 Kitasatospora sp. NPDC093558
CCTTCGATGAGCCCCGACCTCACCACCGTGCTCGGCACCGGCCTCGGCCCGGGCGGCAAGCCCGCCCCCGGATCGGCCGCCGAGTTCCAGGGAAAGGGACTCCCGCCCGGCGGGTGCATCGGGGCCGCGCAGAAGGAACTGACCTCGCACGGCGGCACCGGCCGGGACGCCGACGTCGCGGTGGGCGTCAACTACGAGGGCTTCGAACGCTCGACGGCGGACCCCCGGGTCAAGGCCGTCTTCCAGGACTGGTCCCACTGCATGGGGGAGCGCGGCTACACCTACGCCACGCCCGGGGACGCCCTCAAGGACTCCCGCTGGCCGGCCACCACGACGCCGTCCGCAGAGGAGATCGCCACGGCCACCGCCGACGTCGAGTGCAAGGCGCGCACCAACGTCGTCGGGGTCTGGTTCACCGTCGAGACGGCCTACGAGAACGAGCTGATCCGGCAACACCTGTCGGAACTGACGGCGGTGAAGGCCGACAACGACGCCATGCTGCGTTACGCGCGGTCCGTGACCGCCGCCGGGTGACGGTCGCGGCGGTCAACCGCGTACGTCGTCGGGACTACGCGCCGTCGTCGGGACTACGCGACGGCGTCGGTGAGCACCTTGGCGAGGAACGCGTCGAGGTTGCCCACCGTGCGGGCGATCTGCTCCTCCACCGGCAGCGACTCGTTGGGGCGCGTCACCAGCGTCGACTTCTTGAGCCCGCGCACGTACAGCGAGCAGGCCAGGTCCGCGCAGATGTAGCTGCCGACCGAGTTGCCCTCGCGCCCGGCGGCACCGGCCCGGCGGGCGGCCAGCAGCGCGACGCCCGAGCCGGCGTGGGCGGTGATGCACAGCGAGCACACGTTGCTCTTGGTGAGGCTGCGGCGCACCGACGGCACCCGCAGGGTGACGCCGACGAGCTCGCCGCCGTGGTGGGCCACCAGGTAGGCGCGGTCGGGCGCGCCCGGATCCCGCCAGCCGAGGAAGTCCAGCTGCTCCCACGGGAGTTCGGCCAGCCCCCGGGGGAGGTTGAGCCGGCGGGCCTCGCCCTTGGAGCAGTTGACGAAGGATCCGCGGATCTCGTTCTCGTTCAGGGGTTGCATGGGGCGGAAACTAACACCCGTCCGCCTGAAGTGTCGCGGCAATTTCCGGTGCGCTCGCGCGGAGCCGGGGGAGCCGCACTCCCGTTTCTCTTCCCGTTCCACCGTATACCGTACGGGGGATCTTGCCGCAAGGCCCCCATATCGGGCGAAGATGGACCTCCGCGTGACGGGACGCGGCAGACGGACGGGGAGTGACGACCATGCGGGTGCTGTTGTCCACGATCGGCTCGCGGGGCGAGGCGCAGCCGGTGATCGCGCTGGCGCTGCGGTTGACGGAGCTGGGCCAGGAGGCCGTGGTGTGCGCGCCGCCCGACTTCGAGGAGCTGGCGCGGTCGCTCGGGATCGGGTACGTGCCGGAGGGCCCGCTGATGCACGGTACGGCGAAGCCTCCGGCCGGTTTCGTGCCGACTACCGAGC
>NZ_JBFBDY010001120.1:0-1510 GCF_040683475.1 Kitasatospora sp. NPDC093558
AGGCGCAGCCCGTCGTCCAGGAGACGCGACGCCGTGAGCTGCGCCGGGGCACCGACCGCGGCGGCCACGCCCCACACGAGCACACCGCAGAGGATCCCCAGCGCCGTGGCGAAGGCCCGGCGCCTGCCCAGGGTGATGGCGGAGCGCAGCACCAGCGCGGTGTCCAGTCCCGGCATGACGGTCAGCATGCCGGCCACGACGGCGAAGGAGGCGATAGCAGAGGTAACGGTCATGCGGTCATCCTGAAGCCGCGGCCGCGATCACGTCCAACGCGAGCTGCTGCACTGCGCATCAGCAGGACTGATGCCGCTGCTCGCCGGGGGTTCCTGCGCGAGTGCTCCGCCCGGGCCCTGGCCGGGGCCTGGCAAAACCGCTGGACGAGATCGGGATACTGCCGTCATGGCCGTCACCCAGCAACTTGCCCGAGTCCCGGCGGACTACCTCGCCGCGTGCCGTCGGGCGGCCGAACAGTCGCCCGACGGCGATCACCGGTGGGATCCGCCGTCCGCGGACTGCCTGGACCTGGACTGGGCGCCCCGCATGCTGGAGCGCGCCTGCGAACCGACGCGACTCGACGCCGCCCACCTGGAGGCGCTCAGGCGCGCGACCGACGGCGACGGCGGCATCGAGCTGGACTTCCTCAACGTCGGCCCGCACGCGATCGCCTTCTTCAGTAACTCCATGCCGACTGCCCTCGATCCAGAGGCGGTTGCCCAGGTGTCGGCACTGCTCGGCGAGATCGATATGCAGGGGATCCTCCAGTCGGTCCGCGACAGCGGCGGGGGCTCCACGCTCGGGCCCGGGTTCACCGGCGATCCGACGGAGTACTTGCTCGATCACTTCGGTGCGTTGCGTGGGTTCTACGCCGAAGCGGCCCGCCGGGGTCTTGCCGTCGTGCTGTGGTGGGACTGACCCGGCAGACCCCGTCGCGACCGCAGAACCGCGAAAAGACCAGCCGTTAGGGCGTGGAGCCCGAAGGGGTGGCGATCGGGTCGCAGGTCTTGAGTAATCCGTCGATCCTGATGGGCTGCGGCAAGTCGACGTGGTCCTCGGCCTCGACGCCGTCGCGGATCACCGTGGCCTTCATCGAGCCCTCGGCCGGCCCGCCGGGGTAGACCGCGTAGAGGGTGCGCACCCCGCCGCCGGGGAGGGAGACCGACAACAGCGGCTCCGGCATCATCATGGGTTCCATGTCGCACCGGAGCCGCTCGATCGTCTCGAGGTCGGCGATGACCACGTAGACGGCGGTCGGGGCCAGTGGTTTCGTCCAGGCCACGTACAGGGTCAGCGACGGCGTCCTGCCGTCGGGCAGGTCCTTGGCCGCAGTGCAGTGCGGGGGCGGCGTGGTCTCCTTGGAGCGGACCTCGGCCGAGCAGAGCTCTCCGTCGAGGGTGGGCCAGATGACGCCGGCCGTGTCGTGGCCGGACGCGAAGAGCCAGGCCCGGGCGGCCGGACCCAGGCCGGCCGTGGTCCGGACGGTCGCCCCCCCGTCCATCGAGGCGGAGCGCAC
>NZ_JBFBDY010001121.1:0-1509 GCF_040683475.1 Kitasatospora sp. NPDC093558
CGGTTTGGCCCGCACCCCCGCTGTCCCCCACCGCGCGTTCGCGCTGCGCGGCCGGGGGCCGGGCCGCGCGCGCCTCGTCGTCGCGCGGGGTGTCCAGGTGGTGGAGCCCGAAGGCGAGCAGGTTGAGGACGCGGGCCTCGGCCTCGCGGTCGCCGCCGGCGTGGAGCAGCTCGGCCGCCCGCTGCAGGGCGAGGACGGCCTCCTCGGGCTCCCCGAGGTTGAGCAGGGCCGCGCCGAGGCCGGCCTGCGCCTGGGCCTCGCTCTCCTCGTCGGCCAGCTCCCGGTGCAGCTCCGCCGACCTCTCGTACACCTCCACGGCCTCCGGCCATTGCTCCTCGGCCGTCAGGTCCAGGCCGAGCAGCAGCAGGATCACCGCCTCTCCCTGCACATCGCCGAGCTCTCCCAGGATCCGGGCGGCGGCGGAACCGGCCGCGGCGGCCTCGCCGTGCCGCCCGGACAGGCCCAGGACGGTCTGGAGCTTGCCCAGCGCACGCGCCTCGCCGGGACGGTCGCCGAGGTCCCGGTGGATCCCGGCGAGCTCCCGCAGCACGGGTTCCGCCTCCTCCGAACGGTCGGCCGAGTCCAGTGCGTCGACCAGATGCCGCAGCGCCGACGCCAGCGCCCGCGGGTCGTCGAGGCCGCGCAACAGCGCGATCGCCTCGCCCAGCCGCTGTTCGGCCTCCGCCGGCCGGTCCAGGCTCAGCAGCGCCACCCCGAGGTGCTCCAGCGCCGTCGCCTCCTGACGCCGCTCCCCGACCTCCCGGTACAGTGCGATGCCCTGTTCGTACGAGCCGAGCGTCGCCGCGTACTCCTCCAGCCCCTGCTGGGCGGCGGCCATGGTGAGGATCGCGGTCTGCCGGCTGACCGCGTCCCCGGTCGCGTCGAAGAGTTCGGCCGCCTGCCGCTGCAGGTCGATCGCCTCCGGGTAGCGCTGCTCGTGGTGGCGGGCCAGCCCCTGGTGGTACAGGCACGTGGCCTCGCCGTGCCGGTCGCCGAGGTCACGGAAGATCGCGAGCGATTGTGCGAGGGCTTCCTCCGCCTCCTCCGCGCGTCCGTCGATCTCCCGCAGGGCCACGCCCAGTTGGCGGAGGGAGCGAGCCTCCTTCAGGCGGTCGCCCAGCCGCGCGTAGATGGTGTACGCCCGGTAGTAGGAGGCGGCGCACTCCTCGTGCCGGTCCAGCCTCCCCAGCGCGGACCCGACCATCTCCAGGGCCCAGGCTTCGAGGTCCGACGGGTTCTCCCGGGCCACGCAGCGCAGCGTCATCGATGCCGCCGACAGCGCCTCCTCGAACCGGCGGCTGCGGTGCAGGTAGCCGGAGACCGACGCCGTCAGGATCATCGCGGCCTCCGGTTGGTCGACCCCTTCGGCCAAGCCGATCGCACCGAGCACGTTGAGGTGCTCGCGTTCCAGCCAGGCCTCCGCCTCCTCCGCGGTGGCGAACCGTGCCGTCCGGACGGCGGCCGCCCCGATCTCTATCGAGCCGCCCGCGGCCTCGGCCGCCGACCGGT
>NZ_JBFBDY010001122.1:0-1505 GCF_040683475.1 Kitasatospora sp. NPDC093558
TGGGTCGACGGCCGCCTGCTGATCACCCTCCCGGACGCCCCGCCCGCCGCCGGCGGCCCGCCCGCGCGCACCGCCGACCCGCGCCCGGCCCTCGCCGAGGCGGCGGCGGCACTGGAGCGCCACCGCGCGCTGCTGGAGCGGCTCGCGACCGGCGCCCTGGACCTGGAGTCCTTCCGGGAGCAGACGCGCGGCCTGCGGGTGGGCCTGGTCGTCGACGGCGAGGCGCTGTGGGTGTTCGACCCCGTGCACGACCGCTGGTGCTACTGCGACGGGCTCCAGCTCCAGACGTACGCGGCCACCGACCGGGTCGAGCAGGTGCCCGCCCCGCCGATGCCCGCCTCGCCCGCCCCGGCCGCCCCCGCGCCCGACGGTTACGCACCCAGCGACTACGCCCCCACCCGGACGGGCGAACCGTGATCCCGTCCGGCCCGGCCCCCGCACCGCCGCCCGAACACCCCTCCGGGCCCCCCGGGGCCCCCGGCCTGCCCGCCGGGATGGTCGGGCGGACGGTCGCCGGCTACCGCCTGGAGGACGAGATCGGGCGCGGCGGCATGGCCGTCGTCTACCGCGCGAAGGACCTGCGGCTCGGCCGGACCGTCGCCGTCAAGCTCCTCGCCCCCGAGCTCGCCCGCAACGAGGTGTTCCGCCAGCGGTTCATGCACGAGTCCGAGGCCGCCGCCGCGATCGACCACCCGCACATCGTCCCGATCTTCGAGGCCGGCGAGCACGAGGGCATCCTGTTCATCGCCATGCGCTACGTCGGCGGCGGCGACCTGCGCGCCCTGATCGGCCGCAGCGGCCCCTTCCCCGCCGAGCGGGCCGCCCGGCTGGCCCTGCAGATCGCCTCCGCGCTGGACGCCGCGCACGACCACGGCCTGGTCCACCGGGACGTCAAGCCCGGCAACGTGCTGGTCGCCGCCGGCACCGACAGCGAGCACCCCGAGCACCTGTACCTCGCCGACTTCGGGCTCACCAAGAAGTCCCTGTCGCTCAGCGGGCTGACCAGCGTCGGCCAGATCGTCGGGACGCTGGACTACGCGGCGCCCGAGCAGATCTCCGGCCGCCCGCTGGACGGGCGCTGCGACCAGTACGGCCTCGGCTGCGTGGTGTTCGAGCTGCTGGCTGGCGCGCCGCCGTTCCGCCGGGAGAGCGACCTCGCGCTCCTCTGGGCACACCTCAACGACCCGCCGCCCACCGTCCGCGAGCACCGCCCCGACCTGCCGGAGGCCGTCGACGCCGTCGTCGCCCGGGCGCTCGCCAAGGCGCCCGACGACCGGTACGCGAGCTGCCTGCAGTTCGTCGCCGAGCTGCGCGCGGCCGTGGCCTCCGCGACGGCTCCCGTCGCCTGGACGGGCGCCGGGCCGCCGACCCAGGTCGTCCCCGTGGTCTCCATCCCCGCGGTCGCCGCGGCGCCCTCCGTGCCCGAGCCGCCCGCGTGGGCCGCGCCGGTCGTCCACTCCGGAAGGAACTTCCCATGGCACTGATCGAACTCGAAGACGTCCGCC
>NZ_JBFBDY010001123.1:0-1503 GCF_040683475.1 Kitasatospora sp. NPDC093558
GCCCGCTGGTACACCGAGGTGATCCGCCGCGGCGGCCTGGACTGACGGACGGCTCCCGGCCGCAGTGCGAGCGATGCACGCACTGCGGCCGGGAGTGTGGTGCGTGTCAGCCGAGGGTCCACTGCTGGTTGCTGCGCCCGCTGCACGTCCACAGCTGGACCAGGGCGCCGTCGGCGGTGGAGGCGCCGGCGACGTCCAGGCACAGGCCGGACTGCGCGCCGGTGACGCTGCCGTCGGTGTTGAGGTGCCACTGCTGGTTGGCCTGGCCGTTGCACGGCCAGACGACCACCTTGGTGCCGCTGGTGGTGCCCTGCCCGGCGGCGTCCAGGCACATCCGGCCGCTGCCGCCGTACACGCTCAGCTCGTCGCCCGAGGTGTGCGTCCAGGTCTGGTTGGTGCCGCCCCAGCAGGCGTAGATCTGCACCTGGGTGCCGGCCGTGGTCGAACTGTTCGGCACGTCCAGGCACTTGCCCGCACCCACCGCGTGCAGCGCGCCCGTGGTGCCGCCGCCACCGCCGGAGCTCGAACCGCCGAGGGCGGAGAGCGCCGCGTAGAAGGCCGGCTTGGGCTGGTCGTTGCCGTCGTACATGGTGGCGGCGCCGGTACCGGGGAAGGTGCCGGGGATCCAGGAGTGCGCGTCGTCCACGCCCCACTGGCTCACGCCCACGCAGCGGGAGACGGCCAGGCAGTCCCGGACGACGGCGGCGTAGTCGCCGCCCTGCTGCTGGAGCGCGGCACCGGAGGCGGGGAGCTGGATCCGGTCGTCCAGCTCGGTGACGGCCACGTCCAGGCCCAGGTTCGCGAACCGCTGCATGTTGGCCTGCATGTCCGAGGGGACCTGACCGAGGATGAAGTGGCTCTCCAACCCGATGCCGCCCAGCGGCACGCCCTGGGCGAGCATCGACCGGGCGAGGTCGTAGAGGGCGTTGCTCTTCGCGTTCAGGCCCTCGATGTTGTAGTCGTTGATGTACAGCTTCGCGCCCGGGTCGGCGGCGTGCGCGGTGCGCAGCGCGTCGGCGAGGTAGCCGGATCCCATCGCCTGGTAGAACGCGTCCTGGACGAGCGAACCGTCGCCGTTGAAGGGCTCGTTGATGACGTCCCAGGCGTAGACGCGTCCCTTGTAGTGGGTGGCTTCGGCGGTGATGTGTGCCTCCATGGCGGAGCGCACCTGGCTCGACGGCAGGTTCGACACCCAGGAGGGGAGCTGGTTCTGCCACACGAGGTTGTGGCCGCGCACCCGCATGCCGTGCGCCTGGGCGTACTGGACGAGCTGGTCGCCCGGGCCGAAGTTGTACGAGCCGGGGGACGGCTCGATGGTGTCCCACTTCATCTCGTTGGTCGGGGTCAGCATGTCGAACTGCGCCCCGGCGACGGCCATTTCGCCGCCGACGCCGAGGTCGCCGTCCGACAGTGCGGTGCCGAAGTACCGGCCGTTCGCTTCCGCGGCGGCCTTCAGTGTGCTGCCGGCCGCTGCGGCCCGGGGGCCCCCGGCACCAGCCGGAG
>NZ_JBFBDY010001124.1:0-1503 GCF_040683475.1 Kitasatospora sp. NPDC093558
GCCGTCGGACTCCAGCCACCACTGCCGCGCGGTGGCGTAGGCGCGCTGCCAGGTGATCGGCCACACCGGGCACCACCACGGGTCGATCTCCTCCAGCGCCCGGCGCCGCTCGGGCGACAGCGCGCCCTGCTCCCCGGCCGGCACCTGCGCGGAGGCCCGCAGCTCCGAGAGCCACGTCCCGATCGCGTATCCACCGACCGAGGCCCGCGCCGGCGCCGCCAGGCTCCCGCCGTGGCCCTTTGCCCACACCCGCGCCCAGTCGAGACCGGCCTCGAACCGTGCGTCCGAGACGGACCAGATCATCCCGAGCGCGTCCAGCATCTCCACCCGGTATGACGCCAGCTCACCATTCGCATTCTCGCCGCGCCGGTCCGACAGCCACTTTCCGAGCGGGTAATTCCCGTTCTCCCCGACGAGAGCGGAATAGGGAACGTCAAGCCCGCCGGTTTCCTCGAACCACCGCCGCGCGTGGCCGATTCCCTCCCGCCAGAGCTGCGTCTCGCCGACCAGAACCCTGGAGGCGATGAACAGTGCGAGCACGTTCTCATCCACCGGCGTCTGGAACCGTACCGGCAGCGTGAACGCCCCCGACCCACCCGCACCCACACCGCTCTCACCAGGCCCGACAGCGGCCTCAGCGCTGCGCCCCTTGGTGCGCTTGCCGGACTTCTGCGGCACCGCGAGGGCCTCCACCACCTTGGCATCGTGGCTGCGCAGCGCGGTAAGGATCTTGACCAGGGGCCCGTAGGAATCGGACTCCAGGATGTCCCCGGGTTCCTCTCCCGGCTTGAGGAAAACCGGTACGATCAGGCTGGCGGTCTTTCCCTCGCCGGGCTGCATGCGCAGGGCCCGGCCGATGGCCTGGACGATATCCACCATGCTGCCCCTGCCCTGGAGAAGCACCGAATCTGCATTCGGCATGTCAACGCCCTCGCCCAGGACTTTGCAGTTGCTGAAGATCCGGTGCTTGAGCCCGTCGTCCTCCTCGCCCCGCCCGAAGTCCCCGATGAGCTCCTTGCGGTAGTCGATCTCATGCTCACCAGAGAGCCACTGTGCCCAGAATTCCGGCGGGTATTTCTGCGGGTTCTCGAAGTGCAGCTTCTCGACGGTCTGGTTCAGCGTCTCGCTGAAATAGCGGGCCTCAATCGTGCGGTTGTGGAACGTGATGCAGCGCTCCAGGTCCCGCTCCACTACGGTCTTGATCAGCCCGGCCTGGATGGCCGCGATGTGCGCGGCCGGCACCTCGTCCTCGCTGCCGTCCTCGGCCTCGCCGACGCCTGGTCCCCACGGCACGCCCTGCTTCTCGGCGCCCTGGCGGTCGCCGAGCGGATCGCGCAGCTCCAGGACCACGATCTCGAACGGGGCCAGCAGCTTGCGGTCGATCGCCTCCGCCAGGCCCAGGGAGTAGACGTGCGGCCCGTAGATCCGCTGATCGTCCATGGACACCGCCAGCTCCTCCGGCAGCGGCTGGTAGGCCCCCTCACGGCCCTTCATCGGGCGCTT
>NZ_JBFBDY010001125.1:0-1496 GCF_040683475.1 Kitasatospora sp. NPDC093558
GGCCAGCACCGAGGCGATCAGGTCGTCGCGCAGCGCGCCGAGCGCCGCCGCGTGCTCGGCCCGCCGCCCGACGGCGATCTCCGCGGCCGCCGCGAAGCCCGCGGCGGCGGGTGCGTCGAGGGTGCCGGAGCGGACGTCGCGCTCCTGGCCGCCGCCGTGCAGCAGCGGGACGGGCGCGGCGCCGCGCGAGAGCAGCAGCGCGCCGATGCCGAACGGGCCGCCGATCTTGTGCCCGGTGACGGTGACCGCGGTGAGCCCGGAGTCCGCGAAGGAGACCGGGACCTGCCCGAGCGCCTGCACCGCGTCGGCGTGCATCGGGATGCCGAACTCGGATGCCACGGCCGCGAGTTCGTGCACCGGCTGGACGGTGCCGACCTCGTTGTTGGCCCACATCACGGTGACCAGGGCGACCGAGCCCGGGTCCCGTTCGATCGCCTCGCGCAGCGCCTGCGGGTGGACCCGCCCGAGTCCGTCGACCGGCAGGTACTCGACGGTGGCGCCCTCGTGCTCGGAGAGCCAGTGCACCGCGTCGAGCACCGCGTGGTGCTCGACCGGGCTGCACAGCACCCGCGTACGGGCCGGGTCGGCGTCCCGCCGGGCCCAGTACAGGCCCTTGACGGCGAGGTTGTCGGACTCGGTGCCGCCGCCGGTGAGGACGATCTCGCTCGGCCGGGCGCCCAGCGATTCGGCGAGCGACTCGCGCGCCTCCTCGACGACGCGGCGGGCCCGGCGGCCGGCGGCGTGCAGGGAGGAGGCGTTGCCGACGACACCGAGGTGCGCCGTCATCGCCGCGATCGCCTCGGGCAGCATCGGCGTGGTCGCCGCATGGTCCAGGTATGGCATAACCCTCCGATTGTAGAGGGCGTTTCCCTCCCTTGTTCCAGCCCGCTCACCGATCAGGACAGCCCCCTCCGGGACCGGTTTGGGCCACCGGGCGGCCCAGCGGTTAGCCTGACGGACACTTCTCGTCGGATCTCGGGGGACGCCATGTCGCAGTCGGTCGACCGCGCCCTCACGCTGCTCGGGTCGCTCGGCGACGGGCCGGTGACGCTGGAGCAGGCGGCGGGCAGCATCGGCGTCCACAAGTCCACCGCGCTGCGCCTGCTGCGCACGCTGGAGGAGCACGGCTTCGCGCAGCGCCAGCCGGACCGCCGCTACCGCCTGGGCGGCCGGCTGCTGTCGCTGGCGCACCGGGCGCTGGAGGAAATCGACGTCCGGCAGGTGGCCGCGCCGTACCTGGCCGCACTGAACGCGCGCTGCGGTCTCACCGTCCAGCTGGCCGTCCTGCAGGACGGCGAGGTGCTGTACGTCGACGAGCTCGCCGGGCACGGCGTCCGGCGGCCGTCGCGGATCGGGCGGCGCGCGCCGGCCACGGGAACGGCGATCGGCCGGGTGCTGCTGGCCGGGCTGCCGGCGGACGGCGCCCGCGAGGAGGAGCTGCCACCGGAGCTGGCGGCGGTGCGCCGCCGGGGCTGGGCGGCGGAGTCGGCCGAGCA
>NZ_JBFBDY010001126.1:0-1494 GCF_040683475.1 Kitasatospora sp. NPDC093558
AATCGGGCCCTCCCGCCCCCGTGTGGGGTGCGCCAGCCCCCTTTCGGTGGCGCGGCGGGCTCAGGCCCGGGCCGCGGTGCGGGCTCAGGCTCGGGCCGCCGTGCGGGCCGCCGCCGGGTGGACCGGGGGCTCGGCGACACCGGGGGCCCGGCGGGCCGCGAACTCCTTGCGCAGCACCGGCATCACGTCCTCGCCGAGCATGTCCAGCTGCTCCAGCACCGTCTTCAGCGGCAGCCCGGCGTGGTCCATGATGAACATCTGCCGCTGGTAGTCGCCGAAGTACTCCCGGAACTGCAGCGTCTTCTCGATCACCTGGTCCGGCGTGCCGACGGTCAGCGGGGTCTCGTCCATGAAGTCCTCCAGCGAAGGACCGTGCCCGTAGACCGGGGCGTTGTCGAAGTACGGCCGGAACTCCCGGATGGCGTCCTGCGACCGGCCGCGCATGAACACCTGGCCGCCAAGCCCGACGATCGCCTGTTCCGGGGTGCCGTGGCCGAACTTGGCGAACTGCTCGCGGTAGAGCCCGATCAGCTGCTGGAAGTGCTGCTTCGGCCAGAGGATGTTGCTGGCGAAGAAGCCGTCGCCGTAGTAGGCGGCCTGTACCGCGATCTCCGGGCTGCGGATCGAGGCGTGCCACACGAACGGGGGCACGCCGTCCAGCGGCCGGGGGGTGGCGGTGAAGCCGCGCAGCGGCGTGCGGAACCGGCCCTCCCAGTCCAGCTCCTCCTCACGCCAGAGCCGGTGCAGCAGTTCGTAGTTCTCCAGCGCGAGCGGGATGCCCTGGCGGATGTCCTTGCCGAACCACGGGTAGACCGGCGCGGTGTTGCCCCGTCCGAGGGCCAGGTCGACCCGGCCGTCCGCGAGGTGCTGGAGCATCGCGAAGTCCTCGGCGACCTTCACCGGGTCCTGGGTGGTGATCAGGGTGACGGCGGTGGAGAGGATCAGCCGCTCGGTGCGGGCGGCGACGTAGCCGAGCATCGTGGTCGGGGAGGACGGCACGTGGGGCGGATTGTGGTGCTCGCCGGTGGCGAAGACGTCGAGGCCGACCTCCTCGGCCTTGCGGGCGATGGTGACCATCGCCTTGATCCGCTCGTGTTCGGTCGGCGTCCGGCCGGTGGTGGGATCACGGGTGACATCGCCGACGCTGTAGATGCCGAACTGCATGGCGCTCCTCGACCGATCAAGGGGGAACGGGCCGGGGGTGCCGTTCGACGTCCCCCGGGAACCGCTTTAACTGGTTCCTTGAGGAAGGTACCAGTTGAACCGGTTCCCGGAGTAGGCTGCGCGCATGATTCCCGCCTCCACGCCGGCCGCCCCCCGCTTCCGCAGCGGGTCGGGTCGGCTCTGCCTGGACCTCCTGCGGACCCTACGGCGGCGCGGCACGGCGCACGCCGTCGACGAACTGGACACCCCGGAGGCCCTGCGGGCGTGGGTCGCCCAGTTCGGCCCCTACCCGGACGGCGCCGGCATCCCCACCCCGACGGACGCGGCCCT
>NZ_JBFBDY010001127.1:0-383 GCF_040683475.1 Kitasatospora sp. NPDC093558
GGGAGCGGCGCGTTCGCCGAGGTCGCGGCCGGGCGCGGGGTGAGCCCGCAGCGCGTCGCGCTCGCCTGGCTGTTGGCCGCGTCGCCGGTGATGCTGCCGATTCCCGGGGCGAGCCGGCCGGAGACGATCCGCGACTCGGCCGCGGCGGCCGAACTGGTGCTGACGGAGGAGGAGTTGGGGATCCTCTCGACGGTCGGGCAAGGGGAGGGGAGCGGACCGGCTACGGGCCCGACGACGCGCTGAGGTCCGCGGCCAGGCGGCAGAGCGCGGCGCGGTCGGCGCGGCCGGTCTTCCGGATCAGGCTGGCCAGGTGCTTCTCCACCGTGCGCGGCGAGATCGACAGCAGCCGGGCGAGGTCCTGGTTGCCGGGGCGGTCGACGAGC
>NZ_JBFBDY010001127.1:393-1494 GCF_040683475.1 Kitasatospora sp. NPDC093558
AGCGCCAGCACCTCGTACTCGCGCGGGGTGACCCCCTGGGCGCGCAGCCCGGCCGGGATCAGCTCGCGGCCCCTGCGGCGCTGGGCGACGTTCGCTCCCGCCTGCCGGAGCAGCGCCCGGCAGGCGCCCGCCACCGGTGGGACGTCGAGCGCGTGGAAGTACTCCTCGGCGGCCCGCAGCCAGGCCACCGGCTCTCCCCAGCCGTCCGCGAGCGCGGCCTCGGCGACCAGGCGCAGCCCCAGGTGGTGCCCGGTCGGGAAGCGCCCGGGGTCGCGCCGGACCCGGGCGACCGCCTCGGCGGCCTCGGCGGCCCGGCCCTCCCGGCCCAGCAGCACCGCCTCGGCGAGGTCCAGGAACTGCCGGTTCCACGCGAGTTCGGCGCCCGGCGAGGCGGCCACGGCGGCGTGCTCGGCCCAGCCCGCGGTGCCCGCCAGGACGGCCAGCAGCGGGCGCAGACCGTACCGCCCGGCGAGGAAGTAGACGTTCGGGTGCTCGGCCTCCCAGGCCGCGGCGGCCGCGAACTCGGCGTCGGCCGTCGCGCGGTCCTCCTCCAGCAGCGCGCACATGGCCCGGCACAGGCCGAGCATCACCGGGGTCAGCAGCGACCCCTCGCCACCGGCCTGCCGGAACGCGCGCAGGACGGATTCCATCGTGCGCCGCCGGCCGTGGTGGGCCGCCAGGGTCGCCGAGGTCAGCAGCAGGTAGCGGTGGGTCGCGTGGTTGCGCATCCGGCCGGCGGCGTTCAGGCAGCGGGCGATGATCTCCTCGGCCGTCGCCGGGTCGCCCGAGAGGACCGCGTGCATCGCCAGGAACCCCTCGGTGCGCTGGCTCAGCACGATCGAGCCGAGGTCCTCGGCCGCCGCCTTCGCCTGCTCCAGCCGGCGCGCCTCGCCGGTGCGCATGAACGCGTTGCCGCCCAGCCGGATCAGCGCCTCGAACCGCCAGCCCGGCAGCCCGTGCACCTCGGCGACGGCGAGCATCCGCTCCAGGCACCCGTCGGCGACGTCGAAGCCGCGCGTGCGGGCCAGCATCGCGAGCACCTGCCAGGCCTGGCAGGCGAGCACCGGCAGCCCCGCCCGCTCGGCCATGTCGGCCGCCTCC
>NZ_JBFBDY010001128.1:0-1492 GCF_040683475.1 Kitasatospora sp. NPDC093558
CGTCGGGGGCCAGGCCTTCGCGCTCGCCCCGGGCGTCGTGGAGCTGGCGGGCGTGCAGGATGCGCACCTGGCGGCCGGCCTCGAAGGCGCCGCGGTAGAAGGGGTCGAAGATGCGGTGGTAGGAGGTCGGGTCCGGATCACCGTTCGGCTTCGCCAGCGGCGGGTACTTCTGCATCAGCCACTTGCTGGGCATCGAGTAGACCATCGCGATGTCGGCGTCCGGCTCGATTCCGGCGACCAGCGGCCCTGCGGTCTCGAACTCGGCTCCGAGCCGGGCGAGTTCGGCGTAGACCCGGCCGGGCTTGCCGCTGTGGGGGAGGATCCCGCCCCAGTACGTCTCGGCGCCGAAGTGCAGGGTGTGCCAGTGCCAGTACTCGATCATCCGCGCGCCGCGCGAGACGAGTGCCCAGGCGGCCTGTCGCCACTGGCCGTCGAAGGCCGGCCGGTTCTCCGAAGTGCCGCTGATGGCCTGGGCGTTGGTCTCGGTGACGAGGAACGGCTCCTGGCGGGAGGAGAAGATCCGGTCGGCGCTCTGGTACAGCGCCCACACGCCGGTGGTCTTCCACTGCTGCTCGTGGTCGTCCGGCGTGGGGTCGGGCAGCGCGAGGGCGTCCTGCATGTCGTAGTACGGGTTCCCCGCAGTGACGTCGAGGGCGTCGGTGATCTCGTCGTCCTCCATCGCGGGGTGGTTGTAGGCGAGGCAGGTGGTGACGAACTGGTCGGGGCGGGCGTACTCGCGGGCGATCGCGGCCTGCCAGGCGATGAACTCGGTGGTCTGGCGGGCCTGGAACGCCCGCCAGGCGACGTCGTACTGCGGCTGCTGGTTGCCGTCGGGCTGCCAGAGGTCGGCCCAGGTGGCGAGCCGGTGCGACCAGTAGACCAGGCCCCACTCCCGGTTGAGGGTCTCCACATCGCCGTAGGTGTGGCGCAGGTGGTCGACGAACCGTTGGAAGACGCCGTGGTTGTGGGGCAGGCGCAGGCCGGGCTCGTTGTCGATCTGGAAGCCGATGACGGCCGGGTGTTCGGCGTGGCGGTCGAGGATCGCCCGGGTGACGCGTTCGGCGTGGTAGCGGAAGGCGGGGTGGGAGAAGTCGGCCTCCTGGCGGGCGCCCCAGCCCATGGGCCGGCCCGTCTCCCGGTCGCCGGCGATCTCCGGGTACTGCCGGGCCAGCCACGGCGGCACGGCGTAGGTGGGGGTGCCGAGGACGACGGCGATGCCGCGCTCGTGGGCGCCGTCGAGGACGGGGGTGAGCCAGTCGAGGTCGAACCGGCCGTTCTCGGGCTCCCAGGTGGACCAGACGGACTCGCCGACCCGGATCACGGTGAACTTCGCCCCGGCCATCAGGTCGAGGTCTTCCTTGAGGCGCTCGTACGGCTGGTACTCGTGGTAATAGGCGGCGCCGAACAGCACGCGCGGGGGCAGCGGGACCATGGGTGCACCTCGGAACGTGGGGGCCCCGGCCGCCCGTGGGCCGGCGGCCCGGGTGGGGGA
>NZ_JBFBDY010001129.1:0-1491 GCF_040683475.1 Kitasatospora sp. NPDC093558
AGGGCGGTGATCGCGCGGGCGAGGAGGGTGGAGGGCTCCTGGCCGCCGGCGCTCGCATCGGTGTTGATCATGATGACCAGGGTGGCCCGCTGGGCCGGCAGGTAGACGGTCACCGTCTCGTAGCCCGGGATCGAGCCGTTGTGGCCGATCCACCCGTTGGTCTCGAAGATGCCGAGACCGTAGGACGTCCCGGGAAAACCGGTCGGCAGCGTCATGAGCCGCTGCGCCTGGGTCGCGGGGCTCAGGAGGCGCCCGGTGGCGACCACTTCGGCCCAGTGGTGGAGGTCCTGGAGGTCCGAGATCATCGCGCCGGCGGCCCACGCCCAACTCGGGTTCCAGTCCGTGGAGTCCACGGTCTCGCCGGACAGGGTTTGGTTCGTGTAGCCGCGCGGGTGCGGCTCCGGGAACTCGGCTCCTGCGGGGAGGAACGTGCGGTGCAGGTGCGCCCGACGCACCACCCGCTCGTGGATCACGTCGGCCAGCGGCCGGCCGGTGACCTTCTCGACCACCAGGCCGAGCAGGACGAGATTGGTGTTCGAGTACTGGAACCGCTCGCCCGGACCGAACGTGTTGTCGTGCTTGAAGCCGTACGCGAGCGCCTCCTGCGGCGTGAAGGAGCGCGTCGGGTCGCTCAACAGGTCGTGGGCGAAGTCCGAGTCCGAGGTGTACGGGAACAGGCCGCTGCGCATCTCGGCGAGCTGGCGCAGCGTGATCCGGTCGCCGCACGGCACGCCGTCGACGTAGTCGGAGATCCTGTCGTCGAGCCCGACCTTGCCCTCGTCCACGAGCTCCAGCAGCGCCGTGACCGTGAACGTCTTGGTCTCGCTGCCGATCCGGACGCGCGAGTCGAGCGCCATCGCCGCGCCGGTGGTCTTGTCGGCGACGCCGGTCGCGCGGACGTACGTCCCCTTGCCCGGCAGCCACAGCCCGACGATGACCCCGGGGATGCCCGCCTGCCGGCGGACCTCCTCGATCTTCGCGTCCAGCCGCGCGGTCAACTCGGGGCCGAGGGTGGATCCCGGGCACTCGCTGTGGTGGCACCGGTGGACGGCTGCGGCGGGGGCGGGCGTGGCCGGGGTAGCCGTCACGGGGGCGAGTACGGAGGCCACGAACAGCGTTGTGGCGAACAGCCTGCGGTAGTGGTTGCGTTGCACGTCGGGGCGCCTCTTCCGGGATCGCGGGGCTCGGACGGCACCATTCACCACGGCAGCCCGCCGGGGACGCCCTCACCTGCCGCCCACCCCGGCGAGTCCACTCGTTCGGATCACCGGGACCCGAGTGGCAGCATCGATGTCAGTCAAGCGGCAGGATCCGTTCGTCGAGGATCTGCTCTTCGAGCTGCTCGACGCGTGCGGCCTCCCGTTGGAAGAGCCTGATGATCCGTCCGCAGCCGATCTGATGCACTCCGGCTGACCGGCGGCCCCGACCATGGGGGTGGGGGGCGCCGGGGGGGTGGGGTGGTGGAGGTGGGGGGAGTAAGGAAGTGGGTCG
>NZ_JBFBDY010001130.1:0-1491 GCF_040683475.1 Kitasatospora sp. NPDC093558
GGACGCGGCCGGCGCCGGGGTCGTCGTCCGCGACGGCGCCAACCCGCTGCTGCGCCGCCTCTCCGTCACGGCCGCGGCCGGGCACGGCGTCGAGGTGCTGCGCGACGGGCGCGGCCGGATCGAGGACGCCACCGTCGTCGACTCGGGCCGGGACGGGGTGCGGATCGAGGACGGCGCGAACACCTACGTCGGCGGCAGCACCGTGCGCGGCAGCAAGGGCTGCGGGATCTCGGTCGGCGCCGAGGGCGTCGCGACGCTGCGCGACGTCGAGGCCGAGGACAATGCGCACGACGGCGTGAGCGTCGAGCACGACGGCGAACTGACCGCCACCCGGGCCGGACTGCGGGCCAACCGGCGCCACGGCCTCCACCTCCTGCCCGGCGCCCGGGCGACCCTGACGGGCTGCCGGATGACCGGCAACGGCGTGGACGGCGTCCGTTCGGAGTCCGCGGAGCCCGTCCGGCTGACCGACTGCGTGGTCGCCGAGAACGAGGGCGCGGGACTCCGGCAGACCGAGCCGACCGACCGGCTCGCCGTCGAGCACCTGGACAGCCGCGACAACCGCTCCGGGGACGCCCACGGCACGGCCACCGCCGAGACGGCCCCGGCGGCCGCGGAGGTCACTCCGGACGGACCGGACGGACCGGCCGGCGCGGCCGCGGCCCCGGTGAAGGAGCAGGGCCCGCAGGCCGTCCTGCAGACCCTCGTCGGCCTGGAGGGCGTCAAGGACCAGGTCGCCACGCTCGTCAACCTCAACAAGCTCGCCCGCCGCCGCGAACAGGCCGGCCTGCCCTCCCTCCCGATGAGCCGCCACCTCGTCTTCGCCGGCCCGCCCGGGACCGGCAAGACCACCGTCGCCCGCCTCTACGGCGCGATCCTCGCCGAACTCGGCGTGCTGCGCAGCGGGCACCTCACCGAGGTCGCGCGGGCCGACCTGGTCGCGTCCATCATCGGCGGCACCGCGCTCAAGACCACCGAGGTGGTCAAGGAGGCACTGGGCGGGGTGCTGTTCATCGACGAGGCCTACACGCTCTCCGCCGGATCGGGCGGCAGCGGCCCGGACTTCGGCCGCGAGGCGATCGACACCCTCGTCAAGCTCATGGAGGACCACCGCGACGACCTCGTGGTGATCGTCGCCGGGTACGAGGACGAGATCCGCGAGTTCCTGGCCTCCAACCCGGGCCTCGCCTCCCGCTTCAGCCGCACCGTCGAGTTCGAGAACTACAGCGACGACGAGCTCACCACCATCGTCGAGCGGGCCGCCGCGAGCCACGGCTACGAACTCGACGAGGGCACGCGCGAGGCGCTCGCCCTCCACTTCGAACGGATGCCCAAGGGGCCGGACTTCGGCAACGGGCGGGCGGCGCGCAAGGTGTTCGAGGAGATGGTCGACCGGCAGGCCGGGCGGCTCGCGGAACTGGAGCACTTCGACAACGCCGACCTCACCTTGCTCCTGCCGGCCGACGTCACCGAGGAGGCCAGCGGCCTGGC
>NZ_JBFBDY010001131.1:0-1489 GCF_040683475.1 Kitasatospora sp. NPDC093558
CAACGCCGTTCAGTTAGGCGTGGCGCTCGTCTGTCAAGGCCGCTGGGCAAAGCAGCGGAGCTGCCGTAGAAGAGGTTTGTCCTCCAAGACATCCTCACCACGGGAGCTCCGCTGTTGGAACAGGCTGCCATAACGCGGACGGCCGGGGTGTTCGCGCCTGGTCATATCGGCGAGTTGACCCGGATCGTGCCCTTCGAGATGGTCGATGAGGTACTGGCGGAGACGAAGGCGGTCCAGCAGCGGATCCGACTCATGCCGGCACGGGTCACGCTGTATCTGCTGTTGGCCGGAGCGTTGTTCTCCGAGCTGGGCTATCGGCAGGTTTTCGACCGGTTGTGTGCCGGTCTGACGGGCCCGGAGCCCGTCAGACCGAGCGGCAGCGCGTTGCGGCAGGCCCGCCAGCGTCTGGGGGCGGCACCGTTGAGGGCGTTGTTCGACTTGGTCCGCGGCCCGGTGGCCACGACCGCGGCCCAGGCGCGGTGGCGCGGGCTGCTGGTGGTGGCCGTGGACGGCACGCTGCTGCCGGTGCCGGACGCCCCGGCAAACCTCGCCGTCTACACCAAGCAGCGGTGCAACAACGGAGCCGGAGGCTATCCGCAGATCCGGCTGACGGCACTGGTGGCCTGCGGGACGAGGGCGGTGATCGGGGCGGTGTTCGGTCCGACCGCCATCGGCGAGCTGGAGTACGCGGGCCGCCTGGCCGGCGATCTGCGTCCGGGGATACTGCTGCTGGGCGACCGGAACTTCGCCGCCGCCGATCTGCTCAACCGCATGACCGCCACCGGCGCCCACCTGCTGGTGCGGTGCAAGTCCGGACGAAGGCTGCCGCCGGTGGCCCGCTGCGGCGACGGCTCGTTCCTGACCCGGCTGGGCGCGCTGACCGTGCGGGTCATCGATGCCGAGATCAGCATCGTCACCTCTCGGGGAACCCACACCGGCCACTACCGGCTGCTGACCACTCTCACCGACCCGTCGGCGCATCCGGCCAGCGAACTCATCCGCCTCTACCACGAGCGCTGGGAGATCGAGACGGCCTACGCAGAGCTGAAATCCACGATCCTTGGCGGGCGGGTCCTGCGCGCCCGCACCCCGGCCGGGGTCGAGCAGGAGGTCTGGGCGCTGCTGGTCGCCTACCAGGCGCTGCGAACAGCGATGACGGACGCCACGGACAGCGTCCCGGGCACCGACCCCGACCGGGCCGGCTTCACCGTCGCGTTGTCCGCCGCCCGCGACCAGCTCGTGCTGGCCGCGGGCGTCATCGCCGACACCGTCATCGACCTGGTCGGATCCATCGGCCGCAACGTGCTGGCCCAACTCCTGCCCGAACGGCGGGTCCGCACCAAAGACCGCATTGTCAAACGAGCGATCTCCAAATACAACGCCCGCGGACCCGCCATCGACCGGACAACCTACAAGGCCACCATCAGCATCAACATGCTCACAACCGACCCTTGACAGCCCCAGCTCCGCCCTAACTGAACGGCGTTGC
>NZ_JBFBDY010001132.1:0-1488 GCF_040683475.1 Kitasatospora sp. NPDC093558
AGCGCGGCCCGCTCGGCCTCGGTGAACACGCTGGTGTGGCGCCAGGCGGCGACCAGGTTGATCCGGAGCGGGGTCTCACCGGCGGCCGCGGCCTCCTTGGTGTGGATGTCGACGCAGAAACCGCAGCCGTTGATCTGGCTGGCGCGCAGCTCCACCAGGTGCTGCGTGGCCTTCGGCAGTGTCGACTGCCGGAGGGCCAGCGAGGTGTTGTAGAACCGCTTGGCGACCTTCGCTGCGGTCGGACTGTCGAACAGGTTGAATCGGGGCTCCATGGCTTCGTCCTCACTTGTGGTGTCACGTGCTGCCGCACTGGACGAACACCAGATGCCGCCGCGCCGTCCGGTGTGACAGTGCGGCTATGTGACCTGTGCCACCCACCGCGGGTGTCACAAAGCGGCGGGGGCCGGCGTCTGGTGTGCGTGCGGCACGGACGAGAGCGAACGGGCAGGAGCCGGCTATGAGCGAGCGAACCACGGACACCACCGAGCCGCGCACGCGTGGCGACTGCATGGGTCCCGCCACCGAGGCGTTCGTCACCCACCGCAACCTGCTCTTCACCGTTGCCTACGAGATGCTCGGCTCGGCCGCCGACGCCGAGGACGTCCTGCAGGAGACCTGGCTCCGCTGGTCGGGCGTCGATCAGGACACGGTCCGGGACCAGCGCGCATACCTGGTCCGGGTCACCACACGCCAGGCGCTGAGCCGGCTGCGCGTCCTCGGCCGGCGCAAAGAGTCCTACGTCGGCCCCTGGCTGCCCGAGCCACTGCTGACCGCCCCGGACGTGGCCGAGGACGTCGAGCTGGCCGACAGCATCTCGATGGCGATGCTCCTGGTGCTGGAAACGCTCACACCGACCGAGCGGGCGGTCTTCGTGCTGCGTGAGGTGTTCGATCTGGAGTACGGCGAGATCGCAGAAGCCGTCGACAAGACCCCGGCCACGGTCCGTCAGATCGCCCGCCGCGCACGCGTCCACGTCGCCGCCCGACGCCCTCGCGGCGTCGTCTCGGCAGCCGAGTCTCGCGGCGCGATCGAAGCCTTCCAGCAGGCGATCGAAACCGGCGACCTGCAGCACCTGCTCGACATGCTTGCCCCGGACGTCGTCCTGCTGGGCGACGGGGGCGGAATCCGGCAGACGGTGGCCCAGCCGATCGTCGGCGCCGACCAGGTAGCCCGAGCGCTGACCGCCGGCCTGCCCACCCTCCGCGGCAAGGCATCGGTCGAACCGGTGCAGATCAACGGCTGCCCGGCTCTGATGATCCGACTCAACGGGGAGATCGACGACGTCGTAGCGGTGCGGGTCGACGACGGCCTGATCAGCGGACTCTACGTCGTGCGCAACCCTGAGAAGCTGTCGCGCCTCGCGCGGGAGACCGCGGTGAGCCGCTGAGTCCTCCTCGGCGGACTCGCCGCGGACCGCGCCACCGGCCTGCTCGCCGGCACGCCGACTCCGTGAGCCGTCGGTGCTCCCTGCTCTTCGGTGAGAACGGC
>NZ_JBFBDY010001133.1:0-361 GCF_040683475.1 Kitasatospora sp. NPDC093558
CGAAGCGCGCCTCCACCAGCGCGGGGGCCAGGCGGAAGGCGTCCTCGCCGGTCGGCGGCTTCGGGTTGGCGACGATCGACTTCACCGTCGGCCCCAGCGGCACGAGCGGCACGCCGACCCGCGTCAGCAGCGCCACGAAGTCGTCGTCCGCGGGCGCGCACACCGCCGCCTCCGCCCCGAGCTTCTGCAATTCCACCGCCAGCGCCGCCAGCGGTTCGACGTCTCCGCGCGATCCCCAGCTCGTCAACAAAACGCGCATTTTCCGGCTCCCGTTTCCGCAGGTCATGGGCCTCAGGCCGACGATTGTGCGGCATAACGGGGGCCTTGCGGCAAGCCCCCCGGTGCGTTATATCTTGAGAGT
>NZ_JBFBDY010001133.1:371-1487 GCF_040683475.1 Kitasatospora sp. NPDC093558
AGTGGCGAGGAGAATCTTTTCTCCTCGCTTTTTCCGTCCCCAAGTCGACCCCGATAAATTGCCCCCGGACGTCGGGCAGTCGTAGCCGGGGCCCGCCCCCTGCGTTCGCATCGCCCCCTTGCGGCCGACGGACGGTCGCGGGGACCCTTGGGTGAGCGACGGCCCGCACCCCCTCCCCCGAAAGGGCCCACGCAAATGCCCCAGGACACCCCCCTCACCCTGCCCTTCGGGAGCGCGACCAGCCCGGACGCCGACGCGGCCCGGCAGCGCAGTCTCCTCTGGTGCCGGCGGCAGGGCCTCGTCGCGGACCCGGTCGACGAGGTGCGCCTCCTGCACTGGGACATCGCCGGGCTCATGGCCGCGTGGAACCCCCGGGCGGCCGGGGAACAGCTGGACCTGACCACGGACGCGGTCGTCGTGGCGACCTTCCTGGACGACCACGTCGACGGCCCCCTCGCCGACCGGCCCGACCAAGTCGCCGCTGTCTGCGCGGACTTCGGCGCCGTCCTCGCCACCGGAGGCCGGCCGCCCGCGGGCACCGGGCCGCTGATCCGGGCCTTCGGCGACGTGTGGCGCCGCCTGGCCGACGGCGCGTCGCCCGGCTGGCAGGAGCGCACCGGGCAGCACTGGCAGTGGTACCTCGGCGCCTACACCCAGGAGGCGCACAACCGCGCCCGCCGGCGCGTCCCGACCCGCGCCGAGTACGCGGAACTGCGCCGCCGGTCGGGCTTCGTCTACGCGATGATCGACCTGAGCCAGAAGGCGTACGGCTTCGAACTCCCGCGCCGCCTCTACGCGGACCCCGTCGTGCGCCGGATGCTCGACATCACCGCGGACGTCGTCGACACGCTCAACGACGTGCACTCGGTGGAGAAGGAGGAGTCGCGCGGCGACCTCCACAACCTCGTGGTCGTCATCGAGCACGAGCTGGGCTGCGGCCGCGCCGACAGCGTCCGGGAGATCCAGGGCATGATCACCGCCTGGTGCGAGGAGTTCCTCGCCCTGGAGGAACGGCTGTCGAGCACCGTCGGCCCCCGGGACACCGCCATCGCCCACCGGATCGCGGACTGCATGCGCACGGCGATGAGCGGCTACCTGGAGTGGAGCCGGACCACC
>NZ_JBFBDY010001134.1:0-1484 GCF_040683475.1 Kitasatospora sp. NPDC093558
GCCAGGCGCTCGCCAATGCCGGGCTGTCGGCGGGTGAGGTCGACGCCGTCGAGGGCCACGGGACGGGCACGCCGCTCGGCGACCCGATCGAGGCCCAGGCGCTCCTCGCGACCTACGGGCAAGGGCGCTCCGAGGACCGGCCGCTGTTCCTGGGCTCGATCAAGTCCAACTTCGGCCACGCCCAGGCGGCGGCCGGTGTCGCGGGCGTGATCAAGATGGTGCAGGCGATGCGGGCGGGCGTGCTGCCGAAGACCCTGCACGCGGACACGCCGTCCTCGCGCGTCGACTGGTCGGCGGGCGGGGTGCGGCTGCTGACCGAGGCGCGGGAGTGGCCGGCGGACGAGCGGCCCCGACGGGCGGGGGTGTCCTCGTTCGGGATCAGCGGGACGAACGCGCACGTGATCGTCGAGCAGGCGCCGGCGGTTGAGCAGGACCGGGAGTCGGGCGTGGTGCCGGGCGTCGTGCCGTGGGTGGCCTCGGCGAGGTCGGAGGCGGCGCTGGGCGCGCAGCTGGAGCGGCTCGCCGGGGTCGGCGGCTCTCCCGTGGACGTCGGGCTCTCACTGGCGGGGCGGTCGCGGTTCCGGCACCGGGCGGTGCTGGTGGACGGGGTCGAGGTTGCGCGCGGGGTGGCGGCGGAGCGGTCGGCGGCGTTCCTGTTCTCGGGGCAGGGGTCGCAACGGCTGGGGATGGGGCGGGAGTTGTATGCACGGTTCCCGGTGTTTGCGCGGGCCTTCGATGCGGTGTGTGCGGAGCTGGATCCGCAGCTGCGGGACGTCGTGTGGGGCGACGATGAGGAGCTGTTGAACCGGACTGCGTATGCACAGGCGGGGTTGTTCGCCGTTGAGGTTGCGTTGTTCCGGTTGGTCGAATCGTGGGGTGTGGAGCCGGAGTTCGTGGCCGGGCACTCGATCGGTGAGGTGGCGGCGGCGCATGTGGCGGGGGTGTTCTCGTTGGAGGATGCCTGTCGGCTGGTGAGTGCGCGTGGTCGTCTGATGCAGGCGCTTCCGGCGGGTGGGGCGATGCTGGCGGTGCAGGCGGCGGAGGACGAAGTCCTGCCGCTGCTGGGCGAGTTCGTGTCGATCGCGGCGGTCAATGGTCCGTCGTCCGTGGTCGTCTCGGGGACGGAAGAGGCCGTCGAGGCGATTCACCAGCACTTCGCCGACCGCAAGACGACGCGGCTCAAGGTGTCCCACGCCTTCCACTCACCGCTGATGGACCCGATGCTTCAGGACTTCCGCGCGGTCCTCAACGGGCTGACGTACCAAGCCCCTTCGATCCCGCTGGTCTCGAACCTCACCGGCGAACTCGGCGGCGAGGAGCTCACCACCCCCGACTACTGGGTGCGCCACGTCCGCGAGGCCGTCCGCTTCGCCGACGGCCTCCGCACCCTGCGCGAGGCCGGCGCCACGGCCTTCGTCGAGCTCGGCCCCGACGGCGTCCTCGCCGCCCTCGCCCAGCAGGAATCCGACGCCCCCGCGCTCCCG
>NZ_JBFBDY010001135.1:0-1478 GCF_040683475.1 Kitasatospora sp. NPDC093558
GGGCCGGAGTAGTGGTCGGGCAGGCCGAGCACGTGCCCGGTCTCGTGCGCGGTGACGCGCAGCGAGTTGTACTGCTGGTTCTGCTGGTAGTCGAGCCGAGGACTTCACCCGCCTCCTCACCGACCTCGGCCCCGACTACCGCACCGTCGCCCACCTCTGGAACCTCGACCTGCCGCCGCTCGACACCGTGGCCCGCGACGACCTCGACCGGCTGGCCGGCCTCGGCGCCTACTCGCTCGTCGCCCTCGCCCAGGCCCTGCCCGACGCCCGGCCGGACGGGCGGCTGCACATCGTCACCCGCGGCACGCAGGCCACCGGCCCGGACGACCGCGTTGAGCCGCTCGGCGCCCCCGCCTGGGGCCTCGGCCGGGTGCTCTGGCAACAGGAACTCGTCGCCCAGCGCGGCATGTTGGTCGATCTGGAAGCCGCCTCCGAAGTACGAGAGCTCGACGCCTCCAGCGACCTGCTCGACGAGGTCGACGCACTGCTGCGCGAGCTGACCGCGTCGGCCCCGCACGGCGAGCAGGAGATCGCCCTGCGCGGCGGCCGCCGCCTCACCGCCCGGCTGCGCCCCGCCGAGGGGCTCCCCTAGCCGCTGCCGCTGAGCCTGCGGCCCGACGGCAGCTACCTCGTCACCGGCGCGTTCGGCGCGCTCGGCCGACTGCTGTGCCGCACCCTCGTGCGGCGCGGCGCCCGGCGGCTGATCCTTCTCGGCCGCACCGCCCTGCCCGAGCGCGACCGCTGGCGGCACACCGACCCCGAGAGCCCGGCCGGAGCGCGGATCGCCTTCCTGCGCGAGCTGGAGGCGCTCGGCGCCGAGGCCCTCGTCGCGCCGGTGGACGTCACCGACGAAGCCGCCCTCGCCGCCTGGCTCGCCGACTACCGCGACCGCCAACTCCCGCCCATCCGGGGCGCGTTCCACCTCGCCGGACAGGTCCGCGACACCCTGCTCCCGCAGATGGACCGCGCCGCCTTCGACGCCGGGTACCTGCCCAAGGTGGTCGGCGGCCACCTCCTGCACCGGCTGCTGCGCGACGAACCGCTCGACCACTTCGTGCTGTTCGCCTCCGTCGCCTCCCTGCTCACCACCGCCGGGCAGACCAACTACGCGGCGGGCAACGCCTTCCTCGACGCGCTCGCCCACCGACGCCGCGCCGACGGCCTGCCCGCGATCAGCCTGGACTGGGGCCCGTGGGCCACCGGCATGATCGAGGAGCTCGGCCTCGTCGCCCACTACCGGGACGCCCGCGGCATGAGCTCGCTGCCGCCCGAGGCCGGTACCGCCGTCCTGGAACGGGTGATCGGTCAGGACCGCGCCCAGCTGCTCGTCGCGACCGTCGTCGACTGGCCGGTCTTCCTCGCCTGGTACCCCGAGCCGCCGCCCCTCGTCGCCGACCTCGCGGCCGGCGCCGCCGAACCCGCCGAGGCCGAGACCGGCGGGCTCCTGGCCGCCTTCCGCGCCGCCGACCCGGCCGGCC
>NZ_JBFBDY010001136.1:0-1477 GCF_040683475.1 Kitasatospora sp. NPDC093558
GCTGGTGCACGCCGGCGACATCGCGCGGGCCTTCGCCGCCGCGCTGACCGCGCCGCGCGAGGCAGTGCACGACCGGGCGTTCAACATCGGCAGCGAGGTCAACAACGTCACGGTCGCCGAGATCGCCGCGCAGGTCACCGAGGCGGTGGCGGGCTCGGAGGTGGTGATCACCGGGGAGACCGGTGCCGATCCGCGGTCGTACCGGGTGGACTTCTCCCGGTTCCGCGCCGCGCTGCCCGGCTTCGAGTGCGAGTGGACGGTCAAGCAGGGCGCGCTCGAACTCGCCGACGCCTACCAGCGGTTCGGGCTGACCCGGCAGGACTTCGAGCGCCGCTTCACCCGGCTCGCCGTGCTGCGCGCGGCCTCCGAGGCCGGCGCCGTCGACGACACCCTGCGGTGGCGCCGGTGAGCACGCCAGGCGAGGAGATGCACGCCCTGGTGGAGCGGCTGTACCCGCTGTGCCGGAGCATCACCGGCGACGGCGTGCGCGCCACCCTGGAGATCGTCGGCGAGTACGTCCCGCTGCGGGTGCACGAGGTGCCGACCGGGACGCAGGTGCTCGACTGGACGGTGCCGCAGGAGTGGAACATCCGGGACGCCTACGTCGCCGACAGCGCCGGGAACCGGGTCGTCGACTTCGCCGCGTCCAGCCTGCACGTGCTCGGCTACAGCGTGCCGGTGGCCGCGACCATGCCGCGGTCCGAGCTGCGCGCCCACCTGCACACCCTGCCCGACCACCCGACCTGGGTGCCGTACCGCACCAGCTACTACACGCCTGACTGGGGGTTCTGCCTCGCCCAGGAGACCCTGGACGGGCTGCCGGACGGCGACTACGAGGTGCGCATCGACTCCACCCTCACGGACGGCCACCTCACCTACGCCGAGCACGTCGTCCCCGGGCAGGTCGCCGACGAGGTGATCGTCTCCTGCCACGTCTGCCACCCCTCGCTGGCCAACGACAACCTGGCCGGCATCGCGGTGGCGACGTTCCTGGCACGGGAGTTGGCGGAGCGGACGCCCTGGTACACCTACCGGTTCGTCTACGCCCCCGGCACGATCGGGGCGATCACCTGGCTGGCCCGCAACGCCGATCGCATCGAGCGCGTCAAGCACGGTCTGGTGCTGGCCTGCGCCGGCGACCGGGGCCGGCTGACGTACAAGCAGAGCAGGCGCGGCGACGCGGAGATCGACCGGGTGCTGCGGCACGTCCTGCGCACCTCCGAACGCCCCCACGACGTGGTCGAGTTCACCCCGTACGGCTACGACGAGCGGCAGTACTGCTCGCCCGGGTTCGACCTCGGCGTGGGCTCGCTCGGCCGGACCCCGTACGCCGGGTACCCCGAGTACCACACCTCGGCGGACAACCCGGACTTCGTCCGCCCGGAGGCGATGGCGGACACGCTCGCCGTCTGCCGCGAGGCCTTCGCCGTGCTCGACCGCAACCGGCGCTACTTCAACCTCAGCCCGTACGGCGAAC
>NZ_JBFBDY010001137.1:0-1472 GCF_040683475.1 Kitasatospora sp. NPDC093558
GCCCCACCCGCCCCTGCCGGGGGCGGGTGGGGCGGTGGTCAGGGGCGAGAGCCGGCCGAACGTCTGGCAGCATCCCGTACAACCCCTGCCTGACAGGGCAGTTGACATACCCCGCGAGAGGAACGACGCGAACGTGAGCAGCGAGCAGAACAAGCAGGGCGACGAGCAGGAGCTGGCCGGCGGCGGAACGGCGGTGGTGGTGCGCATCGGCGACACGGTCCGCAAGCCCGTGAGACCCTGGAGCGACGCGGTACACCGGTTGCTCAAGCACCTGGAACAGCAGGGCGTGGACGGCGTGCCGCGCGCCCTGGGCGTCGACGAGCAGGGACGCTCGGTCTTCAGCTACCTCGACGGGGAGGTGGGCAACTACCCGCTCTCCGCCGCGGTGCGCAGCGAGCGGGCGCTGGTGAGCGCCGCCGCGCTGCTGCGCCGCTACCACGATGCCACGTCCTCCTGGGCGGACGGCGCCCGGGAGGGCTGGCAGTTCGGGGCCATGGAGCCCGTCGAGGTGCTCTGCCACGGCGACTTCGCCTCGTACAACTGCGTCTTCCGGGGCGAGGAGGCGGTGGGGATCATCGACTTCGACGCCGCCCGTCCCGGGCCCCGGGCCTGGGACCTGGCCTACGCGCTCTACCGCTTCGCCCCGGTGACGCACCCCGACAACCACGACGGCTTCGGCGGTCTCGCCGAACAGGCCCGCCGGGCCCGCGCGTTCCTGGACGCCTACGGGTGCACCCGCGAGGAGCGGCGGACCGCGATGGAGACGGTGTCCGAGCGCCTGCAGTCCCTCGCGGACTTCATGCAGGAGCGCGCCGCCGCCGGTGACGAGAACTTCCAGCGGCACATCGACGAAGGGCACCTCGCGCTCTACCTGCGGGACATCGCCTACGCGCGCGAGCACCAGGACGACTGGGAGCGGCTCGTGACCGGCCCGCAGGAGTGAGCACCACCCGGCCGGGCGGTGCCGGGCGACCGGGTACGGCCTCGCCGTCGCCTTCGTCTCCAACCAGTCGCCGGTGGGCCGTGGACTGAAGGCGGACCACCGGCAGAACCAGTCGGGCTAAATTTAGGTTAGCCTCACCTTATGCACTCTGCTTCACTGGCCGCGACCACGGCCGGATACGCCATGCCCCAGCTCTGGCGGCTCCTCACCAAGACCGGTTACTTCCTCGGCCTCAGCGGGGCCATCGGAGCCACCGTCACCTACGCGACCACCGTGCGCCCGGCCCTGCGCGCCCCGGAAACGGGCACCGGGGACGCCGAGCTCCTGCGCAGGCGCTCCGCCGGCTACCTCGCCTGGGCCGGAGCGGTCCTGCTGGTCGCGGGCTACTTCCAGCTCGCCGCCCGCGTCGCCCGTGCCGGCAAGGGCATGCCCTTCGGCGACGCACTCGCCCCGGACCGGATGTGGGACTACCTCAACGCGCCCGCGGCCAAGGGCACCTGGATCGCCCAGGGCACCATCCACCTGATCC
>NZ_JBFBDY010001138.1:0-1472 GCF_040683475.1 Kitasatospora sp. NPDC093558
TGCTGGTCGCCGACCGCCCGTCGGTGCGCCGGCTCACCGACGAGGTCCTCACCCGGTACGCGGCGCTGCTCGACGGCGCAGCGGAGGGAGCCGACGCGGCGTCCGTCGTCGACCTGCCGGCCGTCTTCGCCGCCCAGCGCTCGTGGCTGGAGAGCGACGACGCCGAGAAGGACATCGAGTTCTGGCGCTCCCGGACGGCCGCGCTGAGCGCCCTGGAGCTGCCCACCGACCGGCCGCGTCCGCCGGTGAAGACCATCGAGGCCGAGGCCGTCACCGTCCCGGTGCCGCCCGCCCTGCACGCCGCGCTGGACGGCTTCGCCGCCGCGACCGGCACCACCCTGCACGAGCTGCTGCTCAGCGGGTACGTCGCCGCGCTCGCGCGCCACGCCCAGCAGCAGGACTTCGCCGTCGGCGTGCCGGTGCCGCCGGCGTGGCAGGAGGGCGCGGGCGGCCTCGTCGGGCCGTTGGAGAACACCCTGCCGCTGCGCTTCGAGCTGGAGGCCGGCGAGTCGCTGAGCGGGCTGCTGCGGCGCGCCGAGTCGGTGCTGGCCGAGGCGCTGGTGCACGCGCGGCTGCCGTTCGAGCAGATCGTCGAGGCGGCCCGGCCGGCCCGCGACCTGAGTCACACCCCGCTGTTCCAGGTGCTGTTCGGCTTCGAGGAGCAGTGGGCCTCGCGCGAGCTGCCGGGCGCCGTGGCCCGCCCGCTCGACCTGCCGACCACCTGGACGCCGCACGACATCGACCTCTACGCGGTGCGCAGGGACGGCGAGTTGGCGCTGCGCGCGCAGTTCAACACCACCCTGTTCGACCGCGGCACCGCCGCGCGGCTGCTCGACCGCGCCCTGCTGCTCCTGGAGTCGGCGATCGCCGAACCCGACCGCCCGCTGGCGGACTTCCCGCTGCTGAGCGGCGAGGAGCGCGAGCACCTGGCCGCGTGGAACGCCACCCGCGCCGAGCACGACGCCCCGCGCCTGCTGCACGAGCTGGTCGAGCGGGCGGCGAAGGCGAGCCCGGAGGCCGTCGCCCTGACGTCCGGCACCGCCGAACTCACCTACGCCTCGCTGGACCTGCGCGCCGAGGCGCTCGCCGCCACGCTCACCGCGCACGGCGTCGGCGCCGAGACGCCCATCGGCGTGCTCGCCGACCGCTCGGTGCACACCGTGGTCGCCCTGCTGGGCGTGCTCAAGGCCGGCGGCGCGTACGTGCCGCTCGACCCGTCCTACCCGGCCGACCGCATCGCGACCATCGCCGCGGACGCCGGGATCGGGCTGGTCGTCGGCGCCGCGGACGCCCTCGGCGCCCTGGCCGCCAAGGTGCCCGCCGTGCGGACGCTGCCCGTCCCGACCGCCGACCCGGAGGGACCGGTCACCCGGCCCGCCGTGCACACCGCCCCGGACGGTGCTGCGGTGCGGCGTCGACCGGCCCGAGGCGCTCGACGGCGCGCACGCCGAGGACATGTCGCCGACGATCGA
>NZ_JBFBDY010001139.1:0-1471 GCF_040683475.1 Kitasatospora sp. NPDC093558
GCCGGCGCGTCACGCTGTCGAGCACCACGACGCCGCCGGGCCGGTCCTCCGAGCCCTCCACGCTGACGTAGAGGCGGCGGCGGGCCGGGTCCAGGGCGAGGCCGTGCGGCCCGTGCTCCGGCGCGAGGTCCACGACCTCGACGATCCTGCGCTCGTCCGGGTCGATGACGGTCACTTCGGTGCGCCGGCCGCCGTTCGCGTGGTAGTAGCCGGAGTGGTACGCCGAGGTGCACCACAGCAGGCGCTGCGCCGGGTCGAAGCACAACTCGTGCGGCTCGGCCGGGACTTCCACCGTTCCGAGGAGGCGATCTGTGGCGGCGTCGAAGAACGAGACGGTCGGACCGCTCTGGCTGACGACCGCCAGGACGTCGCCCTCACGACCTGCGCGGCCCTCACGACCTGCGCGGCCCTCGCGACCTGCGCGGCCCTCGCGACCTGCGCGGCCTTCGCGGCCTTCGCGGAATGACTGTTGCATGAACGGCTCCTGATGCGGAGTGAGGAGACAGGCTTCGCCGTCGTCTCCGTGGACAGCTTCACCCTCTCCGCCCGCCACCCGCTGCGACAATGCAAAGATTGGCACACAATCCTTGCCCAGGATGGAAAGACAGAGCTCAGGAGGCACTCATGGACCTCAACCTGCTGCGGGCCCTGGACGCCCTGCTCCAGGAGAACAGCGTGACGCGCGCCGCCGAACGTCTCGGCACCTCGCCCGCCGCCGCCAGCCGCACGCTCGCCCGGCTCCGCCGCGCCGTCGGCGACCCGCTGCTCGTCCGCGCCGGCCAGGAGCTCGTCCCGACGCCCCGCGCGCTCGAACTCCGCGACGAGGTGGGCGCGTTGCTGCGCTCCTGCGACAACGTCCTGCGGCCCGGGGCCGGTTTCGACCCCGTCCACCTCGACCGCACGTTCACCGTGCAGGCCACCGAACTCCTCCTCGTAGGCCTGGCCGGGACGTTGACCGACCGGATCCGCGCCGAGGCCCCGCAGGTCGACGTCGTCTTCCTCCCCGAGGCGCTGGAGGACGGCCCCGCGCTCCGCCAGGGCCGGGTCGACGTCGAACTCGGCGTCCTCGGCCACCTCGACCCCGAGATCCGGACCCGCGCGCTGACCCGGCTCCCGCTGGTCGGCGTCGCCCGCGCCGGACACCCCATCTTCCGTGGCCGGAAGGGGAGTCGGACGGATAGCCGGGTCACCGCGCGCCGCTTCGCCGCCGCCGACCACATCGGCGTCTCCCGCCAGGGCAAGCGCCTCGGCGCGATCGACAGCGCGCTCGCCGAGAAGGGCCTGCGGCGCCGCGTCGCCGTCGTCGTCCCCAGCCACACGAGCGCGATGCTCCTCGCCCGGGACACCGACCTCATCGCGCTCAGCCTGGCCGGCTGGCTCCCCGACACCGTCGCCGCCCTCGGCCTGCGCACCTTCCCCATCCCCCTCGACCTCCCCCCGCTCGACCTCGGCATGGCCTGGCACCCCCGCA
>NZ_JBFBDY010001140.1:0-1469 GCF_040683475.1 Kitasatospora sp. NPDC093558
CTGAGCGGCGGCGGGAACGTCGTCGTGCTGCACCACGACCTCTCCGACGCCGTCCACGGCAGGGTCCGGCGGGACATCCTGGACGCCTCCGGGGCGCGAGGCGAGTCGGACGTCCCGCTGACCGGCGACTGCCCCTGCTGCGCGCTGCGGGAGGACCTGCTCCCCGAACTGCTCCGGATAGCCGACGCCGGCCGGCACCGTTTGGCGGTGGTCGAGCTGTGGGGCGGCAGCGACCCGCACCCGGCGGTCGAGGTGATCGCCGAAGGGGAGGTCGACGGTCGCTGCCTGTCCGAGGCGGTGATGGTGGCCGGGGTGGTCACCGCCGTCGACCCGCTGCGGCTCGTTCCCCAACTCTCCGTGCCCGACACGCTCAGTGAGCATGCGGCGCAGACCTGCGCCGACGACACCCGGACCCGCGCCGAGGCCCTCACGCAGCAGGTCGAGTACGCCACCGTCCACGCGGTCCCTGCGGCGGGGGACGCTGCCGGTGCACCCGAGCTCCACGCCGGGCTGGCCATGCTCCGCCAACTGCACCCGTCCGCCCGTACCGTCACGCTCGGTACGGGCAAGCTGGTCCCTGCGGCGCTGGCCGGGTTCGACGTGCCTGCCGCCCGGGACCGGGTCAACCCGGCGATCGCCCTGCTGCCGTACCCACAGGACGAGGCGGGCGTCGCGACGCTGGTGTGGGAGCGACGGCGCCCGTTGCACCCGGCCCGATTCCACGAGGCGCTCGACCTGCTCGTCCCCGCCGCCCAGCGCAGCCGCGGCCGGTTCTGGCTCGCCAACCGGCCCGATCTGCTGCTCGGGTGGGACGCCGCGGGGGCGAGCCTGGTCGTCGAGGAGTGCGGGCCGTGGCTGGCCTCGCTGCCGGATGCCTCCTGGGAGCTGTACCCACCCCAGCGACGCGCCGCGGCGGCCCTCGACTGGGATCCGGTCCACGGCGACCGCGTGCAGCAACTCTGCTTCACCGCCGAGGGGCTGGACACCGACGGAATCGTCGAGCTGCTCGACTCCTGCCTGCTCACCGACGACGAACTCGCCCCCGGCGAAGAGGCCTGGAAGCAACTGCCGGATGCCTTCGACGACATGCTCGACCCGGTGGCCTGAGCACCGGTCGCCCGTTCAACACCCGTAGATCGGAAGGGGAATCACCCATGGCCGTACCCAAGCGCAAGACGTCCCGCAGCAACACCCTCCCTCCTTGCCCGCCGCCGGGCAGGAGGGGCCCATACGCCGCGCCCAGTGGAAGGCGACCGCTCCGGATCTGGTCCCGATCGAGATCGACGGCCGACGCCACCTCGTCCCCAAGCACCTGGTCCGCGCCTACCAGCGCGGCCTGCTGACCCCCGACGAAAGGTGACCACGGCGGGGGGAGGGCCGTCGGTCATCGGCCGGGGGCTGGCCGAGGAATGGCTGGAGCGGTGGGAGCGCCAGCAGGAGCGGTACGCCGTGGACCGCGAGGAGCGGTT
>NZ_JBFBDY010001141.1:0-1464 GCF_040683475.1 Kitasatospora sp. NPDC093558
GGCACCGACAGCACCTCGGCGAACGGCCGGCGCACGGCCGCCGCCCGCGCGGCCAGCGCGCCGCCCAGCAGCAGCCGCAGCTCCAGCCGGGCGGCCGGGCCCGCGACGGCGGCGCGCGCCAGGCGGCGGCCCAGGTAGTCGGCCGCGACCGGCCCGGCCAGCGCGGGGCGCTGCCGCAGCACCCGGGCGGCCAGCTCGGAGCCCCGCCGGGTGGCCACCGCAGCGGCGGCGTCGGCGAGCACCCGCAGGGTCTCGGCGACCGCCGCGCCCGGCTCGGCGAGCCGGTCGGCGAGCGCGGCCAGGACGGGCTCCGGGTCGCTCTCCAGGGCCGGGGCCAGCGCCCGTGCGGTGAGGAACGCGTCGGTGCCCGCCCGGTGGAGCGCCAGCGCGGCCGGGAGGTGCTCGGCCCGGCTCCGCGGGTCGCCGACCAGCAGGGCCAACGCGGCGCCGTGCAGGGCGGGTTCGTCTTCCCGCGCGAGCAGCGTCAGCGCGGTGTACCGGAGCAGTTCCGGCCCGGCTCCGCGCGCGTGCGGGGCGACGCGCAGCGCGTGCACGGCGGCGGCGACGTGCCGCTCGGGCCGCCGGTCGTGGCTCCAGCGGTCCACGGCGCGGCACAGCGCCGACGGTTCCTCGGCGGCCAGCACGGTCAGCAGCGCGTCCGCCCTGGGGTGGGCGGCGTCGGCCAGCGCGTCGGCCAACTCGTCCAGGGCGAGCCTGCGGTGGGCGTGGAGCAGGTCGTGGGTGAGGTCCGCGACCGTCCGGCCGGGCCCGCCCGGCAGACCGCGCCGGTCCTCGAACCAGGTGCAGAGCAGCGGGAACACGGCGGCCGGGTCCGCGCGCAGCTGCTCGGCGACCGCCGCGAGGAACGGCTGCCGGGGCCCGTCCGCGACCACCAGGCGCCGCAGCAGGGCGAGTTCGTCCTCGACGGGCAGGCCGAGCCCGGTCCAGAACGCCGGGCCGAACCGGCCGAGACCGTCCGCCGGCAGCGCGTCGAACCCGCCGTCCCGCTCGGCGCGTTCGGCGATCCGCCCGGCCAACTGCTCCAGCAGCGCCCGGTGTTCGGCGAGGTCCGGACTGCTCGCCAGCCCCGCCGCGAGCAACCGGCCCGCCCACCAGGCCGGTTCGCTGCCCGGCGGGCGCAGGTCCAGCGCCCGCCACAGCCGGTGCAGCCACGGGTCGAGGGCCGGCGCGCCCCACGTGTCGGCCACCCGGCGCAGCGCCGCCGCCACCGGGCCGATCCGGTGCCGGGCCACCGCCCGCGCCCCGCCCACGGGACGGACGTCCTCGGCCTCCCCCAGCAGCAGCCGCAGCGCCGCGTCCAGATCGAGGTGCAGGCCCTGCAGCCAGTCCGCGAACTCCCCGTGCGCGAACCGGATCCCGGGCCCGGCCGGCACGAACAGGCCCTCCGCGACCACCGCCCCCGCCCAGCCGCCCGCCACCGGGAACAGCTCCTCGAACCCGGCC
>NZ_JBFBDY010001142.1:0-1461 GCF_040683475.1 Kitasatospora sp. NPDC093558
CGCCGAGCTGCGCCGGGCGGCCGAGGCCGACACCACCCAGGCCCGAGTGAGGGCGATGGCCACCACCCGGCTGGCCACCGTGCTCTACCGCCAAGGGGAGCGCACCGAAGCCGACCACCACGCCGCCCAGGCCACCGGGCTCGCGGCCACCGTCGGCTCTGCCCGGCTCACCTCTGCTCTCACCGACATGCGCCACGCAGCCGCGATGACCAGCCGCTGACGACCTGCCGGGCCGGGCCGGCTCCGGGGGTTCACATGGGCGGTGTCGGCGCCTCCGGGGTGGAAACCGATCAGCTGCTGCCGAACTGGCCTGGGGGAGTGCAGGTGTTGGCGCGTCCGAACCTCCAGTGCAGGGCGCAGTTGGTCCCGCCGCTCCAGGGTGGGGCAGTGGGGCTGGGAACAGTCGTGGGCGGGAGGACGGGAGTTCGGGTGCGCGCGAGAAGTCGGCGGGGCCGACTTCCCACGCAGGGATCGGTCGAGCCGGGCGGCGGCTCGGGGGACGTCGCGGCCGGTTCGTGTCCGCTGGGCCTGCCGGTCGAAGAGGCCGGGTGCCACCGCCGCGGCGGCGTCCCCTTGAAGGGGTGCGGCGGTGTACGTCGTCTCGCCGGGAGCGTCAGTACTGGCGGAGGTCGAGGGTTTTGACGTCCTGTGGGGCCAGCGGTGCGACCGGGCCGAGGGGGATGCACTCCCCGCTTCCGGCGAAGGTGCACAGCTTGGCCTCGTGCAGGTCGTCGCCCTCGGGCACGAACTTCCAGATGTACGCGAAGTAGGCCGTGTTGGCTTCGAGGGCGCCTCCCGACGACACCGCGCCGAAGGTGTGTCCGGCGCGGGCATCGGCCTCGGTCAGGAAGTGCCATTCCCCGTCGACGCTCCAGCAGCCCGTCCCGGGGGTGTTCTCGCAGGCGGGGTACCTGATGGCCCAGGCCATGAACAAGGGCGACTTGGCGGTACGGCCCTCGGGGTCCGAGGTGACCTTGAGCCGGACCAGCAGAGCGGTCTTCCCCGAAGGGGCCGCGACTCCGGGGAGCGCGGCGCTGGTGCCGGCACTGACGATCTGGGCCTTGATGGTGTCGCCGTGGATCGCCGGCCCCGTGGGGGGACGGGAAGGGCGTCGGGCTCGGGGAGACAGGCGCGTGCACGGCCGGCTGCGGTGCCGCGCCGCCCGGCACGGGACCGCTCGAACCGCTGCTGCAGCCCGCGAGTGCCGTGATCGCGATACCGAGCGCCGCGGCCTGCTTGGTCAGTCGATGAATCTTCATGAATCCCCCAGTTACCGTGCCAGGCCATGCAGCCCACGGCCGTGCGAACCACGGGGTCACGGCACATTGATCAATCCCGGGGACAACCAGTGGCGCTGAACGGCCTGCCAGGAGGCGCCGGAGGGCCGCCGCGTCGATCGGCTGCACTCCCGAGGGGCCGAGTTCGCGAAGCCCGGGGAGTGGGAAGTCGGTGGGGCCGACT
>NZ_JBFBDY010001143.1:0-1461 GCF_040683475.1 Kitasatospora sp. NPDC093558
CGGCGGATGGCCAAGCGCGAGAGCCGCACCCGGCTGCGCTTCCTGCCCCTGCACCTCGCCCTGGAGGGCTACCTGGCCCTGCACTTCGGCGGACCGACCATCGCGTGGGAGCAGTGGTCCCAGCAGGCCCTGCGGCGCGGCCTGTCACCGCGCGCCGAGGAGGCCTACAGCGGCGACCAGGTGCGCGGACTCGCCGACGCCCTACGGGTGTTCGAGATCCACCCCGGCCAGTGCGGCGTCGCCGTGTACGTCGCCGACGCCCTCGCCGCCGCCTTCGTGCTGCCGCACCCGGACGACTACCGCGCCCTGCACCGCAGCCTCCTCCTCGACCTGTACGGCGAACTCGTCCACCACTACGCCACCTACGCCGCCCCCGTCCCCGACTTCCGGGCCGACCTGTGCACGACCTCCATCCGCTCCCTCGCCGACCTGCGCACCGCCGTCGACGACCAGGAGCACGCCTGGGCGCGCTTCCACACCACGGCCATGGCCGGCGGCCTCCTCGACGCCGACTACCGGGCCCAGGCCGTCTACCGGATGTCCCGCTTCACCCTCTCCCGCTTCCTCCCCGACTTCCGCCCCAAGCAGGAGAACCACATCGGCGAGGCCATCACCGACGACACCGGCCGCCTCGCCTACCTCAAGACCTTCCGCCTCTCCGAAGCCCAAGTCCGCCGAGGCCACCTCCTCACCCGCCTGGCCGCCCACGACTGGCACCTGGCGAACACCGCCACCGCCCTGGGCCTGACAACCCCCCAACTGGCCCTACGCCTCGAAGGCGCAGGCTTCGCCCACCTCCTCCGCCAGGACATCCTCGACCACTACCGCAAACAGTCCCGCGCCACGTGATGTCAGGCCCTGCCGCCCAGGGGATCCGGCGGTCGACGGGCGGTGATCGGCCCCGCCGCTGCTCAGGAGTGCCGATGAACAATGCGGCCGGAACGCGCCCGTGCCGGTGCCCCCGCCCCATCCGCGACCCGCCCGTCTTCGGGAAGGTGACCGCCGGGTAGGGTGCGGCCATGGTTGATTCCGCATCACACGCCGTCACTGCCAAGGCCGTCGCCCGCCGTCTGCTCGGGGAGCTCGGCGCCGCAGGGCTGACCCTGGACGCCGTCGCCGCCGGTGCCGGGCTGGCCCTCGCGGACGTCCAGGCCGTGTACCCGCACCGGGACGACCTGCTGACCGCGCTGATCCTCGACGCCTACAACGCCTCCGGGGCGGCGATGGAGAACGCCGACCGGGCCGCCCGCGACGCGAAGGAGCCGGCCGGCGCGCGCCTCCTCGCCGTGACGCGCGCACTGCGCAGCTGGTCCTTCGCCCACCCCGAGGAGTTCACCCTCGTCTACGGCTCGCCCGTCCCCGGCTACCACGCGCCGCAGGAGACCGTCCCGGCCGCGTCGCGCACCCCCGCCGTGCTGGCGGCGATCGTGCGCGAGGCCCTGGAGGCCGGCGAACTGACCC
>NZ_JBFBDY010001144.1:0-1460 GCF_040683475.1 Kitasatospora sp. NPDC093558
CCCGGACACCGCGGACCCCCGCCCCACCGCCCGCCGCTTCCGCACCCAGGTGACCCGGGCCGCCCGCCGCTTCCCGGCGATCGGCGTCCCCAACCGGCCGCTCGGAGTCGCGGGCGTGTACGACGTCGCCGACGACTGGACCCCGATCTACGACCGCACCGCGCTCGACGGCTACTACGTCGCCATGGGCACCAGCGGCAACCAGTTCAAGAACGCCCCGCTGGTGGGCCGCTACCTCGCGGCCCTGATCGACCTGGTCGAGGCCGGCCACGACCACGACGGCGACCCGGTTCGGTACCGCTGCGAACACACCGGCAACCTCGTGGACCTGGGCTCCTTCTCCCGCCGACGACCGGTCCTGGCCGGCTCCGCACGGACGGTCATGGGCTGACCACCCGCAGCTCGCGCACCAGGTCCCCGACCACGCCGACCACGAACTCCGGCGCCTCGTGCGGGAAGTCGTGGCCCGTCCCGTCCGGTGTGTGCACCAGCCGTGACGCCGTCGACGCCGCCAGGTACCGGACCCTGGTCCGGAGGTAGAAGCGGCTGATCCGCTCGGCCTCGACCGCGTCCCGGGCGCCGGCCAGCACCGCCTCACCACCGATGAGGTCCCGCGGTATCACCAGCACCAGCGGCAGGTCCCCGAGGTCCCCGTCGTACACCACGGTCTCCCAGCCCGCCCGCGCCAGGCCGGCCGGCGCGAGCTCCCCGAAGGCCGACACGGCGGCGCACAGCCGCCCGGTCCGCTCACCCCGGCCACGGTACGCACCGGACAGCTGACGCACCGCCGTCAGCAGGTAGCCGCGACGCATCCCGGCGAGCTGCCGGTTGCGCGGCGCGAAGGCGATGACCTCCAGCGGCGTAGGGTCCAGCAGCACCAGCCCCGCCACCAGATCCGGCCGACGCCTGGCCACGTTCGCGACCAGCAACCCGCCGAAGGAATGACCGACGAGGACGAAGGGAGCCCGCTCCCCCGCCCCCTCCAGGGCCGCCAGCAGTTCCTCCGCCTCGACCGCCGTCGTCCGCGGGAACGGCCCGACATCGCTCCAGCCCGTACCGAAGCGGTCCACCAGCACCGACCGGGCCCGCGCCGCGAGCATCGCGTGCAGCTCCTGGAAGTCCGCACCGGGCGCGTGCCCACCGGGCATCCACACCACCGTCGGCCCGACCGCCGGATCCCCCTCGGCGAGCACGTGCATCCGGTGACCGCGCACCTTCACCAACGCCCCCGGCACCGGCCGCGCGTCCGCCTCCCGAGCCACCTGCACCACGTGCCGCACCGCCCCGGCCAGCAGCGGCGCACCGACCGCGACCAGCGAACCACCCAGCGCCACCGACCAGTTCGCGCCGAGCCCGAGGAGCGCGCCACCCGCCCCCGCCACCACCAGCGCGAACGGCAACCGCAAACAGAACCGGCTCAGCAGCGAGGGCGAGGCGTACGCCAACCGTAAGGGAAGGAG
>NZ_JBFBDY010001145.1:0-1459 GCF_040683475.1 Kitasatospora sp. NPDC093558
CCCGGCGACCGCCGTTGCCTCGCCGGTGCCGGCGGCGCCGGCCCTCGCGCAGGCCTCCGCGCCGCCCGCCGGTCTCGCCGAGGGCGTCGGGCAGGCGGTCGCGGACGGTTTCCCGGGCGTCGTGGCGTACGCCAGGGTCGGGCAGCGGGAGTCACGGGTGGCAGCGGGGCTCGCGGACCTCGCGACCGGCGAGAAGGCCCGGCCGGACCAGCGCTTCCGGATCGCCAGCAACACCAAGTCGTTCGTGTCGACGGTCCTCCTGCAACTGGAGGGCGAGGGACGGCTGTCGCTGGACGACAGCGTGGAGAAGTGGCTGCCCGGAGTGGTCGAGGGGAACGGCAACGACGGCCGGGCCATCACCGTCCGGCAGCTGCTCAACCACACCTCGGGCATCTACGACCCCACCACCGAGCCCGAGTTCTTCGCCCCCTACCTGGAACGCCACGACTGGGACTACGTCTACACCCCACGGGAGGTGATCGCCCGCGCCGTTCGGCACAAACCGCTGTTCACGCCGGGCACCGGCTGGTCCTACTCCAACACCAACTACCTGCTCGCCGGCCTGGTGATCGAGGCGGTCACGCACCACAGCGCCTCGGGCGAGATCCACCGGCGGATCCTCGCCCCGCTCGGCCTCGACGACACCTCCTTCCCGCTGACCGATCCGGCCATCCACGGCCCCCACCTGCACGGCTACGACTTCAAGCGACAGGACGTGACCCGCTTCAGCCCCTCGTACGACTGGACCGCAGGGGCGATGATCTCCACGGTCGACGACCTGGCCCGCTTCCACCGGGCCCTGTTCGCCGGCAGGTTGCTGCGCCCCGCCCAGCAGCGCGAACTCCTCGCCACGGTGGATTTCCCCCACGCACCGGCGTACGGGCTCGGCGTGCAGCGCATGGACGTGTCGTGCGGCTCCGGGCCGGACGCCAGGACGATCGGCGCCTGGGAGACCGACGGCGGCGGCCCCGGCTTCACCAGCGTCTCGCTCACCACCGCCGACGGCGAGCGGCAGCTGGTCCTCGTCGGCACCGTCTACGACCTCGGCGCAGACCTGAAGGGCGAGCCGCCCGTCCCGCGCAGCCTGGGGATGATGCAGGCGCAATCGGCGGTGCTATGCGGCTGATCCCAAAGCGTACGAGGTGGGCGTCGGCGATTGTCGGACGTGACCGCTACTGTCTTCGGCCATGGGACTTTCGATCACCGTGGGACTCCTGAACGACCAGGCGCGCAACGACGCCGAGGGACTGGCGCACTACCGCCGCGCCTTCGCGCGCCTGTCCGAGGCGCTCGCGGCAAGCGGCGTCGACTGGCACGAACCGGAGGTCGGCAACCCGCCCGCCGCCCCGGCGGTCTCCGCGGGCTTCCCGTACGGCTACCTGACGCACCTGCGCCGCGTGTTCGTGCTCGCCGGGCGCGGCGAACCCGTCACGCCCGCGGCGGAGACCACGGCCGCGCT
>NZ_JBFBDY010001146.1:0-1458 GCF_040683475.1 Kitasatospora sp. NPDC093558
CCGTTGAGGGCGACGACGAAGGGCAGTCCGCTGTTCTCGAAGTAGTCGAGGGCGGGGAAGCAGTCGGCGAGGCGGCGGGTGTCGACGAGGACGACGGCTCCGATGGCGCCGCGGACGAGGTCGTCCCACATGAACCAGAAGCGGTCCTGTCCGGGGGTGCCGAAGAGGTAGAGGATGAGGTCTTCGTCGAGGGTGATGCGGCCGAAGTCCATGGCGACGGTGGTGGTCGTCTTGCCGGAGACGTGGCTGATGTCGTCGATGCCGGCGGAGGCCGAGGTCATGACGGCTTCGGTGCGCAGGGGGTTGATCTCGGAGACGGCGCCGACGAGCGTGGTCTTGCCGACACCGAAGCCGCCCGCGACGACGATCTTCGCGGAGGTGGTGGCGCGGGTGGGGGCGGCCGCGTTAGAGCTTGCGAAGTCCACTGAGGACCCTTTCGAGCAGCGTGACGTCGGGCTGGTTTCCGGATTCGCCCCCGGAAGCGGGCTGGTGGATGGCGACGAGGCCGGCCTCGGCCAGGTCGGCCACGAGGATGCGGGCCACTCCCAGCGGGAGGGAGAGCAGCGCCGACACCTCGGCGACGGACTTGACCTCCGTGCAGAGCCGGCAGATCCGCTGGTGCTCGGGGAGCAGGGTGGCCAGGCGCTGCGGATCCACGTCGGCGGAGACGAGGGCCTCCAGCGCGAGTTCGTAGCGCGGCCGGGTGCGGCCGCCGGTCATCGCGAACGGCCGGATCAGCGGCCCCGCGTCCGGCTCGTCCTCGAACTCCTCGACGTGCCCGGGTTCCTGGGCCGGCTGGTGGCCGGGTGCCCGGCCGGGCCCGGCCGGCGGGACCGGGTAGCCGGGCGGCGGCACGTCGAAGGAGGGCTGCGGCTGCTGGGCGTACTGGCCGTGCTGCCCCTGCTGGGCGTACTGGCCGTACTGCTCCTGCTGGTGGCCGAACGGCGGCTGTCCGTACTCCTGACCGAACTGCGGCCGGCCGTACGGCTGACCGTGGCCGACGCCGGGTGCTCCGAAGGCGTCATGGCCCGTGCCAGGGTACGGAACGCCACCGTACGGGCCACTGCGGTCGTCGGGCGGTGTCACGGTTCCTCTCCTCACAGGGTGCGGCGGTTGCGGTGCGAGCTACGGCGCGAGTCCGGAGCCGGTGGTGCGAAGGCCGTACAACGTCCGAACCCGAGCCCGCCGAAGCGGGCCCGGGAGGGACGCGGAGGTGCTTCGAATACCTGGACGGTATCCGACGAACCGTCAGTGCAGGAGACTGCCCTGGAGTTCTGCGCGGAGTGCGGGGGTGAGGACGGCGCCTGCGCGGTCGACGAGCAGGGCCATCTCGTAGCCGACGAGGCCGATGTCGGAGTCGGGGGCGGCCAGGACGGCGAGGGCGGAGCCGTCGCTGATGGCCATGAGGAAGAGGAAGCCCCGTTCCATCTCGACGACGGTCTGGTTGACCTCGCCGCC
>NZ_JBFBDY010001147.1:0-1455 GCF_040683475.1 Kitasatospora sp. NPDC093558
ATTGTTTTTTTTATAATTAGTTTAAATTGCGTTTTTTTTTTGGTGGGGCGTCGGGGGGGGGTGGGGGGGGGGTGGGGGGGCGCCCGGGGGGGGGGGGGCGGCCGGCCGGGGGGGGGTCACAGCTGCGGGGAGCCGGGCATCGCGGTGAGGGCGTCGACGGTGTAGGTGAGGATGCGCGGGGTGGCGCCGGCGGTGTCCACGGTCCAGGTCTGGTAGGCGTCGAAGCCCTTCCAGACGCTGCGGGCCTGCGGCGGGTTCCACACCTTGGTCTGCCAGTTGACGACGACCTTGAGCACGGTGCGGGTGCCTTCGACGCGGTCGATCTCCACCGAGGTGACGGTGTGCTCCTCGTCGAAGAAGGTGCGGGTGACCTTGTCGTACCAGTCGGCGAAGGCGGCCAGGCCGCGGGAGGTGCCTTCGGGGAAGTTCATGACCAGTCCGTCCTCGGCGAGGTAGGCGGTCACCTGCTCCAGCGGGTCGTGCCGGTCGAGGGCGGTGTACCAGTCCTTGGCGAACTGTTCGAGGGCGGCCCGGGTGGGCCGGGTCTGGGTCGCGGACACGGGTGCTCCTTGTTCGGTGACGAGGTCATACGGTGCTGTGGTCGTTCGGTGCTGAGGCCGTTCGGTGCTGAGGTCATTCGGTGCTGAGGTCATTCGGTGATGAGGTCGACCAGGAACGGGCCGTCGTGGGTGAGCAGGGCGCGTACGGCTTCGGCGACGTTCTCCGGCTTGTCCACCCGGATGCCGGGCACGCCGAGGGAGGCGGCCAGGTCGGCGAAGCGGATGTCGGGGCGCGAGAGGTCGAAGGCGTCGGGGTAGGCGTGCCGCGGGATGCCCAGTTCCTTCCAGTACTGCTCGATGTTGAGGTCGAGCAGCCGGTAGCGGCGGTTGTTGCAGATGACGAACTTGGCGTCGATGTGGTGGCGGGCCGCGGTCCACAGCGCCTGGATGGTGTACATGCTCCCGCCGTCGCCGGTGAAGCCGACGACCTGCAGGTCCGGGCGGGCCAGCTTGACGCCCAGGGCGCCGGGGATGCCCACGCCCAGGGAGCCGCCGCGGGTCTGGAAGTAGGTGCCGGGGATGCGGGGTGGCAGGTGGCGGGTGATGGGGGCGGAGGAGGTCAGGGCCTCGTCGAACACCGCGAGGTTGCCGGGTGCCTGACGGGCCAGCTCGCGGGCGAAGTGCTCCATCAGGCTCTCGGGCCCCACCTGGGGCGGCATGGGGCGCGGCGCGGGCGGGGCCGTGGTGGCGGGTGCGCCGCGGCGGGCGAGTTCGCCGGCGAGTGCTTCCAGGGTCAGCCGGGGGTCGGCGGCCAGGCCGATCTCGACCGGGAAGTTCTTGGCGATCTCGTAGGCGTCGAGGTCGATGTGGACGATGCGGGCGTCGTCGCGGAAGGGGCTGGCGAGTTCGGGGAAGACCTCGGGGAAGACGTAGGTGCCGACGATCAGGACGGCGT
>NZ_JBFBDY010001148.1:0-1452 GCF_040683475.1 Kitasatospora sp. NPDC093558
GGCTGGAGTCCGACGGCCTGGTCGACTGGACCGTCTTGCCGCTGGACACGGTGTTCGAGGGCGAGCAGCTCGGCCGGTGGGTGCAGGCGCAGCGGGCCGGGTGGCCGGCTCTGGAGGAGGATCAGCGGGACCTGCTGTCGGCGATCGGGATCGAGGAGGACCAGGAGCTGGTGGCTGCCAAGGCCGCTGCCGAGGCGAAGCCGAAGGTGTCCCGCACGGACCGGTTCGCCCAGGGCCTGGCGGCGCTGGCGCAGTTCGTGGAGCGGGAAGGGCACGCGGCCGTCAGGCGCCCGCACAAGGAGGAGGTGGAGACCGTGGAGGCCGGGCCCGGCGGTGAGGAGCAGGTGGTCGTGTCGCACTTCGCCCTGGGCACATGGCTCAACAACCAGAAAAGCAGGCGGGCGAAGCTGACTCCGGGCCAGCTCGCGCAGCTCGCCGAGCACGGGGTGGAGTGGGCGTAGCGGGCCGGAGGGCGGCTTCGGGGAGGACCCGGGCGGTGGGGTGGATCTGGGCGGTCGGGTCACGTTCCGGCTGGTGCCGGGCAGGGCGGTGAGAACTCCCGGGCGTCGCGTTGGCGGTCGTCCTCGCGCACGGTGTCGAGCGACAGCAGTGGTCCGCGCGGGCGGGGACGAAGGTGGGACAGGTTCTCGGGATCGGTGCCGGGAAGATGGGCGACAGCCTCGCGCGGGTGTCTTCGCAAGTGAGGGAGCGCCGAGTTCGAGGCCGGCCGGTGGGGAGAGGATCGGTCGGTCTGCTTGAGCAAGCGGACACTGTGCTCTGTGCTCTCAGGCTCCCCAGGTGATAGCGATCCACTGTTCATCGAACTGGTTGCCGTCGAAATAGAGTTCAATCGAGCCGGAACTCGGTGAGGCGGGCAGGCCGGCACCCCAGTTACCGCGCGTGACGGTGCCGAGGTCCGGATCGCGCGTCAGTGTCGCGGCAACCGTCACATCGGTGCGCAGAGGCCCGCTGAACACCTTGTCTTGCTGCCCGGCGGGTGCACCTGGCGCAGGCAGGGCCAGGACTTCCATCGTGTGGACCTTGTGGAGTCCGCCCCGGCCCCAGTAGGGGTAGAGCTCGGGTGACAACGGGATGGACAGCTGGTAGCGCTGCGTCGTGGAGGCCGGGGCCGAGGTGAACTTGGCCCAGACATCCGGGAACTCGTGCCGCACAGAGAGCAGGCGGACCGAGCCTGCCGCGCTGGCCTCGTTGATCAGTCGCCGAAGCTCGGCGAGAGCGCCGCTGCGCAGGGCGGTCCCGCCGGGCCGCGCGGTGTAGCGCAGGTGCAGGATGACGTCGCTGATCGTGTTGTAGTCGAACTGGGCCGGGTCCCCGTTCATCGGGTTGGCGGGCAGCTCCAGCTGCCACTGGCTGTCCACCCCGGAGTTCTCGAACGGCAGGTAGCGCTCGTCGCGCAGGTTGGTTTCGAACAGTCCGCCATCGTTCTGCGCC
>NZ_JBFBDY010001149.1:0-1451 GCF_040683475.1 Kitasatospora sp. NPDC093558
ACACGCCGAACCCGGCGTCGGCCGAGTCCACGGCCGGCAAGGCGTGCCCCACCGCCCCGGTGGCCGTGCCGGACGTCTCGCCGATCGAGGAGACGCCGGTCCCCAAGGGCGAGCTGCCCGTGCCGCCGCCCGGTCCGTCCGCCACGCCGACCACGGGTGCGAGCGCCGGTCCGACGGGCGTCCCGACGCAGGCCCCGACGGTGGCGCCCACCGCGCAGCCGTCCGCGCCGGTCAAGACGCCGGCGCCGGCCGAGACGCCGACGGTCACCCCGACGGCCGCCGCGACCAGCGCGCCCGCCACCGCGCCCGCCGTCAAGTCCGTCGCGAACGGCAGTGCGGGTACGGTGAGCGCGGTCTACCAGGGCGACGCGAACGGCACCGCCAAGGCGACCCAGGCCGGGCTGATCGACGACATCGTCGGCGGTATCAACAACCTTCTGAACCCGGGCGGTTCGGCGTCCCCGACGCCCTCCGCGTCGCCGACCGCCACCCCGGCCCCGGCGACCACCCCGGCACCCGCAGCCCCGGCACCCGCCGCCCCGGCCCCGAGGGTCGGCACCCCGGTCCAGCCCGGGCAGCCGCCGGCCCCCGCCGCGCAGCCGCCGGCCCAGCCGCAGGCGCAGCCGTCCGCGCAGGTGCCCGACGCCGGCACGGTGACGCAGGCCCCGAAGCCGTCCGCGACCGGCAAGGCGCCCACCAAGCCGGCGCCCTCGTCCAGCGCCTCCGCGACGCCGTCCGGTTCCGCCGCGCCGTCGGCCCCGTCGTCGTCCGCCTCCCCGACCGCCTCAGCGACCGCTTCCCCGACCGCGAACCCGAACTGCACCGTGGACGCCCGCAACCTGACCGCCGCCGCGGCGCCGGGCGAGCACGTCGTCCCGCAGCAGAACTGGACGCTGCAGACCAGCCGCCTCGGCCTGTACGGCTCGGCCTTCCACGGCGTCTACGACGTCAAGACCCCGACCGGCACCAAGCGGGTGCTGAAGTTCGTGGTGTCGAGCGTCGACATCGAGAACCTCGACATGTCGACCCTTGAGGGCAACGGCGTGACGTTCCACGTCCAGGGCGCCCCCGGCTCGACCTCGACCATGCGCAACGGCCCGGTCACCATGTACGTGGAGCGCCTGTCCGGCCACCTCTCCAAGGCGCTCGGCCTGCCGATCCCGATCGACCTGGGCGAGATCACCCTCACCCCGGACACCCTGCCGCGCTGGCTGTACGACCTGATCGGCTCGATCCCGGTCCCGCTGGACCTGGAGCTGACCGGGGTGACCGCCAAGCAGGCCGGCCAGTTCGGCGGCACGCTGCACATCCCCGGGATGCACCTGTTCAACGACAACGCGCCCTACAGCGACAAGTAGGCGCCGGTACAACGCCCGTGGGGCGGCCCCTCCCGTTCGGGAGGAGCCGCCCCACGGGCGGTGTACCGGCGCTCGGGCGGGACTACTCGCCGG
>NZ_JBFBDY010001150.1:0-1449 GCF_040683475.1 Kitasatospora sp. NPDC093558
TCGGGCTGCGGCCCCGCCAGCGCGTGCGGCCGGCGGGGCAGGCTGCCGGGTGTGCGCGGGGTCCGTGTCAGGCGGCGGACGAGGGGGTTGACGGGGAGGGTCGCCGCGAGGGCGGTCATCAGGAGGACGGTGAAGAGCCGGTCGCCGATGATGCCGAGGTCGCGGCCGAGGGTCAGGATGAGGATCTCGCTGAGTCCCTTGGTGTTCACGAGGACGGCCACCGCCGTCGCTTCGCCGGGCGGAAGTCCGGTCAGGCGTGCGCCGAGCCGTGCGCCGACGTACTTGCCGCCCCACGAGACGGTGAGGAAGACGGCGACGGCGAGCAGGCCGCGCGGGCCGAGGCCGGTGAGGTCGACGGACAGGCCGGTGAGCGCGAAGAAGACCGGCACGAGGAGCGCTCCCGCGTGCCGCAGCGGGAGTTCGACGGTGTGGCGGAGTTCCTCGGCGGCGTCGCGGGGCATGGCGAGGCCGAACGCGAAGGCGCCGATGACGGCGTGCACGCCGAGGCGCGACGTGACCCACGCGGAGAGCAGGAGCCCGCTGCCGACGGTCAGCAGGGCGAGGAGCGGGTGGCCGCCGGCCCCGGCGGGCAGGCGGAGCAGCCGGCGCAGCAGCGGGCGCACGACGAACGCCATCGCGACCGCGTAGCAGGCGACTTCGGCGAGCGTCAGGAGCGCGCGGCCGGAGCCCGGGGCGCCGGCACCGCGGGCCGCGGCGGCGAGGCAGACGACGGCGCACCAGGCCGTGATCTCGGTGAGCGCCCCGCACGCGGTGGCCATGGCGCCCGTGCCGGTGGCCTGGAGCTGGTTCTCGGCGACGATGCGGGCCAGGACGGACAGGGCGCTCGCCGACAGGGCGATGCCGAGGAACGCGGCGAACAGCCAGGGCGAGGCGGCGGCGCCGAGGAGCCACGGGAAGCGGGCCGCGACGACGGCCGCCAGCACGAGGGCCGGGGCGAACGGGACGAGGACGGACGCGGCGGTGACGGTGAGCACCGTGCGGACCCGCCCGCTGAGCAGCCGCAGGTCGAGTTCCCAGCCGGCGGCGAACATGAAGAGGGCGATGCCGAGTTGGGCGACGACCGACAGATGCGAGCGCACGTCCGGCGGGAAGAGCGCGTCGGTCAGGTGGCCGGTGAGCAGCCCGAGCACGCTGGGCCCGAGGATCACCCCGACCGCGATCTCGCCGACGACGACGGGCTGGCGCAGCCGGGTGCGCAGCGGCGTGAGGAGCAGCCCGATCAACAGGACGGCCGCGATGTCGGCCAGCACGGTCGCGGACGGGGAGGAACCTTCCAAGGCGGGGCGCCTTTCCTGGGACGGGACTTGGCGTCGAGGGCCGCCGGGGGTGCGGCCCCTGCAGTACTTCTACGGCGGCCTCGGCGCCTCCCCCGACGGCAAGGGCGACATCGCCTGGGGCGGCCTGCAGGACAACGGCTACTCGGTGCTC
>NZ_JBFBDY010001151.1:0-1447 GCF_040683475.1 Kitasatospora sp. NPDC093558
GGGGTGCCCGTTGCGCCGGGCGTCGCCGAGCCGCTCCAGGACGAGCAGGCCGACGCCCTCCGCCCACGCGGCGCCGTCCGCGTCGTCGGAGAACGACTTGCAGCGGCCGTCGGCGGCCAGGCCGCGCAGCCGGGAGAACTCGACGAACGACCCCGGTGTGGCCATCACGGCGACGCCGCCGGCCAGGGCGAGCGTGGACTCGCCGGAGCGCAGCGAGCGGGAGGCGAGGTGGAGGGCGACGAGCGAGGAGGAGCACGCGGTGTCGACGGTGAGCGCCGGGCCCTCCAGGCCGAAGCAGTACGAGATGCGCCCGGCGAGTGCACTGCCCGCGGTGCCGATCCCGAGCAGTCCCTCCAACTCCGAAGGGGCGCTTGCCCCGTAGTCGTGGTACATCGCGCCGGTGAAGACGCCGGTGCGGCTGCCGCGCAGCCCGGTCGGGTCGATGCCGGCGTGCTCCAGTGCCTCCCAGGCGGTCTCCAGGAGGAGTCGCTGCTGCGGGTCGGCCGCTAGGGCCTCGCGCGGGGAGAAGCCGAAGAAGGCGGCGTCGAACTGCCCTGCACCGTGCAGGAAGCCGCCCCGGCGGACGTAGGACGTCCCGGGGTGTTCGGGGTCGTCGTGGAAGAGGCCGTCGAGGTCCCAGCCGCGGTCGGCGGGGAAGGCGGAGTCGGTGTGGGTGCCGTCGGCGACGAGTGCCCAGAGGTCGTCGGGGGAGGCGACGCCGCCCGGCAGGCGGCAGGCCATGCCGACGATCGCGATCGGCTCGTCGGAGGAGACGTCGTACGGACCCTCCTGCGGCCGGTCCGAACCGGCCCCCGACAACGAAGCGGCGCCCGACAACGAAGCGGCCCCCGACAGCAGGGACGCGACGGCGGCCGGCGTGGGGTGGTCGAAGCCGAGGCTCACCGGCAGCCGGCGGCCGGTCGCCTCCGCCAGGAGGTTGCGCAGCCGGATGGTGCGCACCGAGTCCAGCCCGTACGCGCGGAACGCGCTGTCGGCGCCGATCGGTTCGTCCTCGGGGCCGCGGTCCATGACCTCTGCCGCGCACGCGCGAACGAGGTCCAGTGCGTCGCCGTAGTCCATGGCAAGGGAAGGAACGGCCGCCTCCTCGGCCACCAGCTCCTCCAGCGCGCGCCGGTGCAGCTTCCCGGCCGGGGTGCGCGGGAGGTCGTCGACGGTCACCAGCTCCAGCGGCATCTTGTACTCGGCGACCTCGCGCTCCCGCAGGAAGCCGGTGACGGCCCGCAGCCCGATCGCCGGGTCCGCCGCGCGGGTGAGCACCAGGCACGGGATCTCGCCGAGCCGCGCGTCCGCCCGTCCGACGACGGCGAGCGGGCCGATGCCCGGCATCGCCGCCAGGAGCTCCTGGACCTCGGTCGCGTCGAACTTCCGCCCGCCGACGTTGATCAGCTCCGCCGCGCGCCCGTGGAAGCGCAGCAGGCCGTCCGCC
>NZ_JBFBDY010001152.1:0-1444 GCF_040683475.1 Kitasatospora sp. NPDC093558
CGCGATGACCGGGCCGGCGGCGGTGCCCACCTGCCAGGCGGCCCTCGGCTACCTCCTGGCCGGCAGCCCGGTGGGACAGAAGCTCAGCGCCGCCCAACTCTCCGCCGCGCTCGCGGACTTGAACGGATTCGTGGCCTCCCGGGCGCAGTGACCCGACGCGACTTCCCCTAACCGCCGCGCCCGGATGGAACGGGTATATGCCGGGCGCGCCCCGAGCATTGACGGGCAATCAGCCAGGATGCATCGTGTTCCCCAGTCCGTTCATTTCAGCTCGCTCAGCGGAGGTGTCCGGGGATGGGGATGCGCAAGCGCGGCAGGGTCGCCGGGGCGGTGTCGGCCGGGCTGATGCTCGTCGGCGCGGCGGGGGTGCAGTTCATCGGCGCGGGGACGGCGCAGGCCATGCCGCCGTGCTACCGGCAGTGGACCGGGAGCAGCGGGTCGACGATGTGTCCCACCTACGACGTGTCGCGGGTGGTCATCAGCTGCGTGAACGCCGGCGTGGCGTACACCGTCGAGGGGCCGTGGGTGAACCGGGGCGACTTCTCGTTCGCGCGCTGCAACAGCGGTGACGGGCTGCAGCAGGCGACCAACCCGCCGAGCGTGTGGTGGGAAGAGGGCTGAGCCGCCGACGGAGCCGCGGTGCGCGCGGGCCGGGCAGCGTTGCGCGCACCGCACCGGCGGGGGTAGTCAACTGTTGTCAATTTCATCAGTATTCCTCAATAATTCGGGTATTTCGGCCATTTGTCGGTGGTGGGCGGTATGGTCGCCTGGTGATCGTGACGCAGGCGTACCGCTTTGCGCTCGACCCGACTGAGCGTCAGGTCGTCGCGTTGCTGCGGCATGCCGGTGCGGTACGGGTGGCCTACAACTGGGCGCTCGCGCGGGTCAAGGCGAACCTGTCCCAGCGGGAGGCGGAGAGGTCCTATGGCGTCGAGGACCTGACGCCTGCGTTCGGCTGGTCGATGTACTCCCTGCGCAAGGCGTGGAACCAGGCCAAGAACGACGTCGCACCATGGTGGGCGCAGTGCTCCAAGGAGGCGTACGCCACCGGCCTGGACCAGCTCGCCACGGGGCTGAAGAACTGGTCCGACTCGAAGAAGGGCAGGCGCAAGGGCCGCCCGGTGGGCTTCCCGCGCTTCAAGGCGAAGAACAAGGCCGTCAAGTCCTGCCGGTTCACCACCGGCGCCATCCGCCTGGACGGACGCACACACGTCGTGCTGCCCGTCCTCGGCCGGATCAAGACGCACGAGTCCACCCGCAAACTGGCCCGCAGGATCGAGGCCGGAACCGCGCGGATCAAGTCCGCGACCGTGCGCCTGGACGCCGGGCGCTGGTACGTCGCGTTCTCGGTCGAGGTCGAGCGCCCCGATGCGGCACCGGCGCGGCCGGATGCGGTGATCGGCGTCGACCTCGGCGTGAAGACCCTCGCCGTGTTCTCCGACGG
>NZ_JBFBDY010001153.1:0-1442 GCF_040683475.1 Kitasatospora sp. NPDC093558
GTTCCCGGGCCGGGGGTCCGGGCTTCGCGCGATTTGTCGGATGAGCACTTCGGGCGTGCCACGCTGCCTAGGCGTCAACAGGGACAAGTCGGTGCCGTCCCGCAGTACGGGCACCGGGACGGGCGGTGTCCAGGATGTGACACGCTGGACCATTCACGAAAGCGCACGACCCAAGGACGGGATACCCCCACGTGGAACAGCAGCCGGCCAGTGCCCAGTACGTCCTCACGCTGTCCTGCCCCGACAAGCAGGGCATCGTCCACGCGGTCTCCAGCTACCTCTTCATGACCGGCTGCAACATCATCGACAGCCAGCAGTTCGGGGACGGGGAGAGCGGCCTGTTCTTCATGCGGGTGCACTTCTCCGCCGCCGAGCCCGTCACCGCGGACAAGCTGCGGGCCAGCTTCGCGGCGATCGGCGCCTCGTTCGCGATGGAGTGGCAGATCCACCCGACCGAGGAGCGGATGCGCATCGTCCTCATGGTCAGCAAGTTCGGGCACTGCCTCAACGACCTGCTGTTCCGCAGCCGGATCGGCGCGCTGCCGGTGGAGATCGCCGCGGTGGTCTCCAACCACACCGACTTCCGCGACCTCACCGAGGGCTTCGGCATCCCCTTCCACCACATCCCGGTCACCCGGGACAACAAGGCCGACGCCGAGCGGCAGCTGCTCGACCTGGTGGAGCGCGAGAACGTCGAACTCGTCGTGCTGGCCCGCTACATGCAGGTGCTCTCGGACGACCTGTGCAAGGCGCTGTCCGGCCGGGTGATCAACATCCACCACTCCTTCCTGCCGAGCTTCAAGGGCGCCAAGCCCTACCACCAGGCGCACGCCCGCGGCGTGAAGCTGATCGGCGCCACCGCGCACTACGTCACCGCCGACCTCGACGAGGGCCCGATCATCGAGCAGGAGGTGGCCCGGGTCACCCACGACATCACCCCGGACCAGCTGGTCGCGCTCGGCCGGGACGTCGAGTGCCAGGCGCTCGCCCGCGCGGTCAAGTGGCACAGCGAGCACCGCGTGCTGCTCAACGGCAGCCGGACGGTCGTCTTCGCCTGACGGGCGTCCTGGACTGACGGGGGCAGGCAGTTCAGGGGCGGGACAGCAGCGGCACCGCGCGCAGCACCTCGCGGATCGCGGCCCGGTCGCCGTGCTCGCCGACCGGCACCCGCTGCGGATCGCGGTGCGCGGCGGCCAGCTGGCAGAACTCCAGCCCGTCCAGCACCATCGACGCCACCGGCTCGCCGCCCGGCGGCCCGTCCCCCTGGCCGTCCAGCGGGACCAGCCACTCGCCGGCCGCCGGTCCGTCGATCACCAGCCGCAGCCGCCGCCCGCCCCGCCCGTCCGCGGGCGGCGCCGACGCCGGCGCCCCGGCCGGCTGGGCGGCCCGCAGCCCGGCCAGGGCGTGCGGGACCATCCGGACCGCCAGCTCCACCATCTGCC
>NZ_JBFBDY010001154.1:0-1442 GCF_040683475.1 Kitasatospora sp. NPDC093558
CGACTCGTTCGCGTGCGCCGTCGGTCCGCTCACCCTGTACGGTCAGGCGGGCGGCGGCGTGGTCACGGTGCTGGGCCTCGCGATGTCCGGCGGGCGATCCCGTCCCGGCGCCGGAGCGGCGGCGGCCGTCGCCGCTTCCGTTTCCGCTTCCGTTTCCGCTGCCGCGGCTGCTGTCGTGGCCGCGGGCCTCGGTGAGGCAATGCGCGAGTTCGACCTCCTGTTGGTCGACTGGTGCGGCGGCCACCTCGTAGAGGCCTCCGACGTCGCCGACTGGCCCGCAACGGCCGCTGGGTGTGCTTCCGGGGAGTGAGCGGGCCTTTCCCTCGCATCACCCGGGGCAACCAGGGCCGGTTCGCCGGATCACCCGGGCGATCCGCCGAAACGGGCAGGTGAGGACTGCCGTCGTACTCCCCGCACCGGCGTTAGCCACCCGCCCGGCGATCCTTCCGTTGCGAACTATGCCTCGCACCAGCGAAGATGGGCGACCGGGGCGGCATCCGACGCTGCGTCAGATTGCGGGGGAACGGTCGTGCAGCCAGGCAGTGATCCGGATCGGCTGGGCTTCGCGCTGCTCGGCGACCTCCGCGTACGGCGCGCCGGTGCGGACGTGGTGCTGGGCGGCCCGCGGCAGCGGTCCGTGCTGGCCGCCCTGCTGCTGCGGCCGAACGAGCTCGTCACGGTGGACGAGTTGGTGGCCGGACTGTGGGGCGAGCGCCCGTCCGGCGCGCCGGACGTCACCTTGCGGACGTATGTGTGGCGGCTGCGGAACCTGCTGGAGCCCGTGCGCGATACGCCGAGGGTGTTGTTGTCCCGGGCGCGCGGGTACCGTCTGGCGGTCGAGCCGGACAGTGTGGACGTGTGGCGGGTCGGGCGCCTCCAGGAGCGGGCCCGGAAATGCTCCGCCGAACGGCCCGCGGACGCCCGGGAGTTGCTGACGGAGGCGCTGGCCCAGTGGCGCGGCGAACCGCTCGCCGGCCTTCCCGGTTCGCTCATGCACCGCGAGCGCGAGCGGCTGTCGCAGGTGCGCCTGTCTCTCCGGGAGGAGCGGCTCGCCCTCGATGTGGCGCTCGACGGGCCCTCCGGCCATTTGCCGGAACTGGAGGCGCTGGCCGCCGACCACCCGTTCCGCGAGCGTCTGCACGGGCTGCTCATCCGTGCGCTGCAACGCCAGGGCCGCACGTCCGAGGCACGTACGGTCTACGAGGCGCTCCGATTACGGCTCGTGGAGCACCTGGGCATCGAACCGGGGCCCGAGCTCTCGGAGTTGTGCCGCGAACTCGATGCGGACGGCCCGACCGGACCGAGCATCGCCTCCTCACCCAGCCGGCCCGGACAGCTGGACCAACTCCCGCCGCCTCTCACCCAGTTCACCGGACGGCAGGGCCACATCGCCCGGATCGGGCAGGCGTTGACCGTGCGGACGGGCCCCGGCCTGGGGCTGG
>NZ_JBFBDY010001155.1:0-1441 GCF_040683475.1 Kitasatospora sp. NPDC093558
GGAGTGGGACGCCGGAGCGTCCGGCGGACTCCCGGGGGAGCGGGCCGCCATGCCAAGATCGCCCAATGAGTGACGATCAGAACGGCTCCTCGATCCGCGTGCTGCTGGCCGAGGACCAGGGGATGGTCCGGGAGGCGCTCGCGGCGCTGCTCGGGCTGGAGGGGGACATCGACGTCGTGGCGCAGGTGGGCCGCGGCGACGAGGTGGTGGCGGCGGCGCTGGCAAACGACGTCCAGGTCGCAGTGCTGGACATCGAGATGCCCGGAATGACGGGCATCGAGGCGGCGGCGAAGCTGCGCCGGGAGGCGCCGGGCACGAAGGTCGTGATCGCGACGACCTTCGGGCGGCCCGGCTACCTGCGGCGGGCGATGGAGTCCGGCGCGGACGCGTTCCTGGTGAAGGACGCGCCCGCCTCCGAACTCGCCGAGGCGATCCGCCGGGTGCTGCGCGGCGAGCGGGTGATCGACCCGGCGCTTGCCGCGGCGGCGCTGGCCGAGGGCGCCAACCCGCTGACCGCCCGGGAGCGGGACGTCCTCGGGGCGGCGGCGGACGGCGCGGTGAACGCGGACATCGCCAAGCGCCTGCACCTGTCGGAGGGGACGGTCCGCAACTACCTGTCGATGGCGATCCAGAAGACCGAGGCCCGCAACCGCACCGAGGCCGTCCGGATCGCCCGCGAGAAGGGCTGGCTGTAGGGCCCTGCTCCACGGGCCCGGCCTCAGTTGAGCCGGTGCCGGGCCGCCCTGGCGTCCTGGCGGACCTTGGCCGCCGCGTCCGGGTCGAAGGCGTCGAGGATCTCGGCGTAGGCGTCCATCTCGGCCGAGCCGCCGAGGAAGTCCCCGGTGCGCACGAGGAGTTCGGCGCGTTCGAGGCGCAGCTGGGCGGGGTGGCGGGGGAGCAGCAGGGCGAGTTCGGTGGCCCAGAGCTGGGTGCGGGCGTGTTCGGGCCGGTCGGCGGCCCAGGAGCGGATGTTGCCGAGGACGCGGTGGACGATGTCGAGCGGCTGGGCGGGGGTGAGCAGCGCGGGCGTGAAGGGGTGCCCGGTGGCCTCGACGAGGCGCCGGGCGTCGTCGGGGTCGAGCAGCCGGCCGCCGTGGAAGGGGTCGGCCAGGACGTACTCCTCGCCGCCGGCCGGGCCGCCGACGGCGACGATGAAATGGCCGGGCAGCGCGATGCCGTGGACGGTGAGCCCGGCCCGCCGGCCGACCGCCATCCACACCAGGGAGAGCGTGATCGGCAGCCCGCGTCGCCGCCGCAGGACCTCCGGCAGCAGCGAGGACTCCAGCCGCCGGTAGTCGGACGGCTGCCCGTGGAACCGCTCCCGCCCGCCGAGGACGGCGGCGAGCAGGGCGGCCGTCTCCTCGGGCCCGGCGGGGGCGCGTTCGGCGACGGCGAGGCGCACGGCGGCGGCGTGCCGGTCGAGGGCCGCCTCGCACGCGGC
>NZ_JBFBDY010001156.1:0-1441 GCF_040683475.1 Kitasatospora sp. NPDC093558
CCAGGCGCGCACGCTCCAGCAGGGCGAGCAGGTCGGGCACCCACACCGAGCGCCAGCTGGCCGCGCACCTCGGCCGCTCGCGCGAGAGCCGGGCCGCGCAGCGCACGGCGACGTCGTTCTCCAGGAGCCGGGCAAGGCCGACGGTCAGGTCCTCGACCGAGCACAGCGGTCGCGCGCCGTCCGCAAGCACCCGGTCCACCAGGCTGCGGGTGAGCGAACGGCCGCGTCCTTGAACGGCGTTGGCGAGGGCGTTCTTGCTGGCGAAGTGGAAGGTCACGGCACCCAGTGAGATCTCGGCGGCTCTCGCGACCTGGGCCAGGGAGGTGCTCCCGTAGCCGGTGCGGTCGAACTCCGCGGCGGCCGCGTCCAGGAGCATCTGTCGCGTACGAGCAGCCCTCGCCTGCTTGACCATGTGCTTCTCTCCGGTTGCCGGGGCCGCAGTCGCGCGACTCCGTGGTGTTCCGGCCGGCGCACCGTGGACGCGGTGACGGGCCGAGGAGCCAGCATGCGCTCGCCCCTACGCCCCTGGGAACAGGGACTTGCTCAAGATGTACGGATTCCTCCCCACGCCGCTGCGGGGCGCCAGTGCCTCTCAGCGCCCCTGCCGCGACCTACCGAAGTCGTACACGTCCGTGCTACGCAGGTCGAAAAGAAAGAGAGCGTTCGTTATTCTTTTGGGCGCAGTCGGCCCCCGGAGGCCGGCCGAAGGGGGATTCAGCCATGACCTCGCACCACACCGCCGGGACACTGGACCCCGGCATCCACACGTCGACGTCCCTGTTCACCGAAGAGCTCTTCGGCCACCTGCCGAGAGCCGACCAGCGCCGCTGGGCCCACGCCTACCTGCAAGGACTGCTCACCACACGGGGAAAGAAATCGATGCGCCGCCTGGCGGCGACGGTCTCGCAGTCGCGTACCGCCTCGCAGTCGCTCCAGCAGTTCATCAACGCCAGCCCCTGGGAGTGGGACCCCGCCCGCCAGGAACTGACCCGCTGGATCGAGCGCCGCACCGACGTACGGGCCTGGACCATCGGCTGCGCCGTGCTGCCCAAGCGCGGCGACCACTCCGTTGGCGTGCACCGCAGGTTCGTCACGTCGGCCGGACGCGTCGTCAACTGCCAGGTGGGCCTCGGGCTCTTCCTCGCCACCGGCCGCGGGGAGATCCCCGTCGACTGGCACCTGCTGCTGCGCGGGCCCTGGTGCGAGGACCCCGAACTGCGCCAGCGCGCCCGGATCCCGGAGGAGACCGGCAAGGTGCCGCTGTGGCTCCAACTCGGCGACATGGTCGCCTCCTTGGGCGCGCACACCTCGCTCGCCCCGGCCCCGCTCGTCGCCGACGTGAGCGAGTACACCGACAGCGCCGCGCTCGCCCGGGCGCTGGACGGGCGCGAGTTCGTCATCACCGTGCCCGGCTCGCTGCCGGTCCTCCCGGAGGGCCACC
>NZ_JBFBDY010001157.1:0-1440 GCF_040683475.1 Kitasatospora sp. NPDC093558
GGTGGCGGGTCCAACTACGGTTCCGCGCCTGCCAAGCCCTCCCCGCCCGCCGCGTCGTCGACCGGCCAGTCGGCTGCCGGAGGAACCACGGTCGTGGTGCACGATTCGAAGCTCGGCATGATCCTGACCGACAGCCAGGGGCGGACGCTCTACCTCTTCGAGAAGGACAGCCCGACCATGTCCGCCTGCGACGGCGCCTGCGCCTCCGCGTGGCCCCCGCTGACCACCACCGGCACCCCGCAGGCGGGCAGCGGAGCCAGCGCGGCCGACCTGGGCACCCTCACCCGCGCCGACCACAGCGTGGAGGTCACCTTCCACGGCCATCCGCTCTACTACTTCTCCGGCGACCACAACCCCGGTGACACGAACGGCGAGGGCTCCACCGCCTTCGGCGCGGGTTGGTACGTCCTGAACCCGAGCGGCGACAAGATCGACAACAGCTGAGCAAACGTCAGCCCTTCGAGGTGCCGTCGGCAGTGGACTCCTTAGCCGTGGTCGGAGGCGCGGGATGCCCCACCGACCATTTCTCCCCGTCCACCAGCAAGCCGAAGAACGCTGCCGCGAAGACCCCCATGACCAGCGCCGCCGCATGGTAGTCCGAGCAGAATCCGATCAGCAGCACGGCGCTGGTGATGGCTCCCAGGCCGGTTCCGATGAGCAGGGCGTACCAGAGTCTTTTCTGGCACTTTCCCTGCGGGTTGACCAGGACGCCGACGATCAGACCGACGATCCCGGACAGACCGAGTTTGTCCAGGTCAGGCGGATTGTCGTTCCAGAGTTCGTAGCCCAGGAAGACAATCAGGAGAACGAGTCCACCCATGCCGATAGCTGCGATCACCTGTTCTGGGATGCCCAGGACGTATGCCGTTTCGGTGGGGAACTCCTCTTTGTTCATGTCGGGATTGCGTTCCCACCACCGTCTCTTTGATGGCACTTCTTCTCCTCGGATCGGCGGAGACCGGCCGGAGCCTCAAGCAGAGGTGAGCCTGCGGATGATCCATTCACGCACGCGCGGCAGCGCCGTGCGCGCGGACCGCATCACCGGTGAGCGCTTTCGACTGGCCGTCGGACGGCATGCGGGTGAACACCGCGTGGTTCTGCACCCAGGCCGGTGGCCGATCGGCGATAACGGGAGGCACTTCGGGTCACCGCCACCCGTACGTTCGGTCGAAAGGACGACACATGCCCCTGGTCAACTACGGCGTGCTCGCCGCCAGAGCCATCGAGAGCCGGCGCGATGCGGCGCAGGTCTCGACGCCGCACTACCAGATCCACGTGCGCGACGACGGAGGCACCGACTTCCGGATCGCCGTGAACGTGCGGTCCCGGGAGACGCCGCCGAACCTGCTGTACGTCGCCATCGACGACTTCCACCACCCGCTGGTGCAGCTCCTCCCCCGGCCGGCCTCAAGGTGCACGGCGTCGCCTACACCGGCAAGC
>NZ_JBFBDY010001158.1:0-1425 GCF_040683475.1 Kitasatospora sp. NPDC093558
GGACAGCGCCAGCACCCGCAGCCCGGTGCCGCGCGACTCCTCCCACAGCGCCTCCGTGAGGCTCAGCACGAACGCCTTGGTCGCGCCGTAGAGCGCCATCCGCGGGTTGGGCTGGTAGGCGGCCATGCTCGCCACGTTGACCAGGACCCCTCGGCCCGCCGTCCGCAAGCGTTCGATGAAGGCACGGCTGATGTCGGCCACCGCGGTCACGTCGACGGCGATCTCCCGGCGCAGCCGGGCCGGGTCGGTCCGGTGGAAGGGGCCGAAGGTGCCGAAGCCGGCGTTGTTGATCACGCTGGTGACGTGCAGGCCGAGCCGGGTTCGGGACCATCCTCACCGCCGGCCACACCCCCGAGCGAGTGCTCGAACTGTCCCGCCTGATCTTCCGCACCCCGTCACTGCACGCCCGCTACATCGAGAAGCGGCTGAACTGGCAGGCCCGGCTCGTCCCGGTCATCCAGGCGCGCCTGGGCAGCACCCCCGGCCAGGGGCCCGACCCGCGCGCCAAGGCGATCGTCGCGACGGTCTTCGCCTGCGTCGACACGGCGAGCGAGCTCTGGGCCGAACACGAGGGCCGGTTCGACCTGGCGGATCTCTACGACCAGTGCCTGACCGCAGTCCGGGACGGCGGCTGAGCCGCCGCCATCCGGCGGGCTCGGCAGGCAGTGCGCCCGCCGCCACGACGGGCCAGGGAGCTTCAGGGCAGGCGGGTGTCCGGGGCGTCCAGTCGCGCACTCAGCTGGTCGGGGTCCGGCCGCGTTCAGCGGCGGAACAGGCCGCGCCGCTTCACGGGCTTCACGGGCTTCTCCGGCTTCACCGGCGGCTGCGGCGGGTCGAGGAGGGCCTCGACGGCGTGGAGGAAGGCGCGGCCCTCCGTGGGCATGCCGGTCTGGTGCAGGCGGTGGCGGCCTGGCGCCTCCCACTCGCCCAGCACCGCCCCGCGCGCGCCCGTGATCGGGTCGACCGCGTACTCCAGGGTGAAGGTCCGCTGCGCGGTCCCGTCGCCCGGCCAGGCCAGTACCACCGCGAAGGCCTCCGTCGCCGCCCGCGCCACCGGCATCGCGACGAGGAGCATGCGGTGCCGCCCGCCCTGGACGAATCCGCCCCGGAGGCCGTCGGGTTCCAGCCGGTGCTCGACGGGCAGGCTCGCGCCGTACTCCTCCCAGAGGCGCCGCAGTTCGGCGTCGAGCCGCTCCCCCGGGAGCGTGCCCAGGTGGGTGAGCGAGGGCAGCAGGCGGTGCGCGAAGCGGTAGTGGTGCGGCCGCGCCGAGGGCAGGTCCTCTCCCCCGCCAGCCAGCCTGGTGACCGTCGCGACCACCTCGTCCACCTGCACGAGCTCCAGCAGACCGTTCTCGTCCACCACGGTGAGCGGTGTCAGCACGCCGCCCCGCCACCAGAAGGAGTCCCTGGACAGCGGCGCAGCCG
>NZ_JBFBDY010001159.1:0-1424 GCF_040683475.1 Kitasatospora sp. NPDC093558
GTTGCCGGCGAGGCGCGCGTCGACGCCGGCGTCGTCGAGGTCGGCCAGGCGTTGCTGGGCCTGGGGGTTGCGGACCGCGCGGGCCAGGGTGCGGCGCACGGCCGGGGTGCCGTCGGTGACGGCGCTGTCGGTCACGGTGGGCGGGTGGTCGTGGCCGAGGAAGAAGAAGTCGGGGTCGGCGTCGACGAGTTCGGCGAGTGCGGCGGCCCGGTGGGCGCGGGGCAGCAGCGCCACCAGGCAGCCGACGTCGAAGCGCCGGGCCAGTGCCTCGACGTTCCGGGTGTATTCGTCCGCCGCGTCGACTGCCATGGCAGGGGACGGTAACAGGCAGCGGGCGGGCGCCGCGCGGTTTTTCGCCGGGTTTGACCGTACGGGCGGCCGGGGTGGTAGGGGGGTCGGGGTACGGGCTCCGTGACCCGCGCCGTGCCGCAACGCGCGGCCGGGCGGCGGGAGTTCGGTGTCGATCTGTGCAAGTCGTGCTCCCGCCGGGGCCGGGTGGGCGGCGAACATGGCGCAATGACTTCTGTAGCTGTTGTCACCGGAGCGAATCAAGGTCTCGGGCTCGCGCTGGTCCGCGGGCTGGCGCGGCGTCTGGGCGAGGAGGGAGTGGTCTATCTGACCGCCCGTGACCGCGGGCGGGGAGAGGCGGCCGTGCGGCTGCTGGAGGGCGAGGGACTGCGGGTGCGGCTGCACCTGCTGGACGTGCGCGACGAGGCGAGCGTCGAGGCGCTGGCCGAGACGGTGCGGACCGAGCACGGCGGCGTCGACGTCCTGATCTCCAATGCGGCGGCGCGGATCACCCCGGACCGGCCGCAGTCCGAGCAGGTCCGCGAGTTCGTCGACACCAACAACCACGGCACCTACCGCATGATCAGGGCGTTCACGCCGCTGCTGAACGACGGCGCCCGGTTCGTCGTCGTCGCGAGCTCGTTCGGGTCGCTGACCAACCTGCCCACCGGGCTGCACCCGCGGTTCGACGAGCGGAGCGTCTCGCCGGAGGAGATCGAGGCGGCGATGGACGAGTACGCGGCCCTCGTCGAGGCGGGCCAGGCGAAGATCAAGGGGTGGCCGGACTGGATCAACATCCCGTCCAAGGTCGCCCAGGTGGCGGCGGTGCGGGTGCTCGCCCGGCAGTTGGGCGAGGAGGCCGGGAAGCGGGACGTCCTGGTCGCGGCCGCCTGCCCGGGGCTGGTGGACACCGAGGCCTCCAGGCCGTGGTTCGCGAGCATGGCGGGCGCGCTCAGCCCCGACGAGGCGGCGGTGGACGTGCTGTGGCTGGCGTGTGCGCCGGCGGGCAGCCGTGAGGGGCACGGGGAGCTGGTCCAGCACCGCAGGGTCCTCCCCTACCGGTTCTGAGCGGCGCACGGCACGGCGGTGGGGGGGGGGGGCCCGGGGCCCCCCGCCCCCCGGGCCTGTCCGGCCCC
>NZ_JBFBDY010001160.1:0-1420 GCF_040683475.1 Kitasatospora sp. NPDC093558
TGATGTCGAACTCGTTCGCGAACCAGACGATCGCGCAGATCGAGCTGTTCACGAAGACCGAGCAGTACCCGATCGGTGTGTACGTGCTGCCGAAGTACCTGGACGAGAAGGTCGCGCGTCTGCACCTGGACGCGCTGGGAGTGAAGCTCACGACCCTGACCCAGGAGCAGGCCGACTACATCGGCGTTCCGGTCGAGGGCCCGTACAAGGCGGAGCAGTACCGTTACTGACGGAGTGCCAAGGCATGTGTGAGCGCCCGGTGTCGAGCCCCGACACCGGGCGCTCGCGCGTCCGGCGCCAGGCGCGCACTAGCAGGGCTTAAGCCCGGTGGCGGACCGTTACGCGCGTGGGGAGGGCACCGTCGCGGGCACCCCCGGTGACCGGCGGACGGCCGGTCGGCAGACAGCGCATCCAAGGGGGAGTCATGGCGGGGTTTCGGACCTTCACCGATCTGGTGCTCGACCGCGCGGAGGAACAACCGGACGCGGACGCCCACATCGAGCTGAGCCACTACCCGGCCGGCGTGGCGGAGCGGCGCACGACCTACGGCGAACTGGACCGCGAGGCCCGCCGGATCGCCTCGCTGGTCCGCGCGCACGGCGGCGAGGGCGGGCCCGTCCTGCTCCTCTACCCGTCCACCACCGACTTCCTCGCCGCCTACCTCGGCTGCCTGTACGCGGGAGCGGTCGGCGTCCCGGCCCCGATGCCGAGCACGGCCGGGCGGGCCGCCAAGGTGGACCGGGTCACCGGGGTGCTCCAGGACAGCGCGGCCCGGCTGGTCCTCACCGACTCGGCGAGCGCGCCGGACGTCTCGCTGTGGCTCGCCACTTCCTTCGCCGCCGGCGTGACCTGCGTCGTCACCGACGACCCGGCGCGCGGCGACGCCGACGACTGGCGCCGGCCGCGCACCGGCGCCGAGGACCTGGCCTTCCTGCAGTACACCTCGGGCTCGGTCTCCAAGCCGCGTGGCGTGATGGTCTCCCACCGCAACCTGATGGCCAACCACGAGGCCCTCCGGGCCACCCTGCGCACCACCGGCGAGGACCGCTTCGGCGGCTGGCTGCCGCACTTCCACGACATGGGCTTCATCGCGCACCTGCTGCACCCGCTCTTCCTGGGCGGCGCCTCGGTGCAGATGTCGCCGGTCTCCTTCGTCAAGCACCCGCTGCGCTGGCTGCGCGCGATCGACGACCACGGGGTGACCGTCGGCGGCGGCCCCAACTTCTGCTACGACCTGTGCCTCACCCGCGTCCGCGACGAGGACGTGGCCGGCCTCGACCTCTCGCGCTGGCGGCTGGTGCTCAACGGCGCGGAGCCCGTCCGGGCCGACACCCTGGAGGCGTTCGCGGCCCGCTTCGCCCCGGCCGGGCTGCGGGCCGGCGCGATGTACCCGAGCTACGGGCTGGCCGAGGCGACCCTG
>NZ_JBFBDY010001161.1:0-1418 GCF_040683475.1 Kitasatospora sp. NPDC093558
GCGCCTTCCGCAAGCTGTAGCGGCGGGCGTGCCGCTACTTGGCGTCGGCGTAGCAGTCGACGACGGCGGTGGTGAGCGGGAAGCGGACCGGGGTGTCGCCGAACACCAGCAGCCTGGCCTCGTCGGCGGCTGCGGCGACGGCGGCGGCGACCTCGTCGGCGAGGTTGGCCGGGGTGTGCACGATGACCTCGTCGTGCTGGAAGAACACCAGGTGCGGGCGGTCCTCGGGGACGGCCGCGGGCAGGGCGTTCAGCCGCCGGCGCAGCGCCGCGAGCAGGGCGAGGGCCCAGTCGGCGGCGCTGGCCTGGATGACGAAGTTGCGGGTGAAGCGGCCGCGGGCGCGGGCCCAGCGACCTCCGGCCTCGGCGGCGGTGTCGGGCGCCTCGGTGAGGTCGAGGAAGTCGGCGGAGGCGGGCGGGCAGACCCGGCCGAGCCGGGAGGCGACCACGCCGCCGTCCTCGCCGGTGCGGGCGGCGGCCTCGACGTAGCCCATGGCGGCGGGGTAGCGGTGGCGCAGGGTGGCGAGGAGCGGGCCGATGTCGCCGCTGGTCTGCCCGTACATGGCGCCGAGCAGGCCGAGTTTGGCCTTGTCGCGGTCGCCGCGGAAGGCGCTGGCGGCGAGGGCCTCGTAGAGGTCGCCGCCGGCCGCCGTGCGGGCGAGGCCGGCGTCCTGGGAGAGCGCGGCGAGCACCCGCGGCTCCAGCTGGGCGGCGTCGGCGACGACGAGCAGCCAGCCCGGGTCGGCGACGACTGCGCGGCGCAGGATGCGCGGGATCTGCAGGGCGCCGCCGCCGCGGCTGGCCCAGCGGCCGGAGACGACGCCGCCGACGACGTACTCGGGCCGGAACCGGCCGCCGCGGGCCCAGGCGTCCTGCCAGGCCCAGCCGTGGGCGGCGTGGATCCTGGCCAGCTCCTTGTAGCGGATGAGCAGTTGCGCGGCGGGGTGGTCGACGCGCTTGAGCTCCCAGGAGCGGGTGGAGGTGAGCTGGATGCCCCGGTCGGCGAAGGCTCGCAGCACCTGGGTGTGCGAGTCGGGGTTGAACGGGCGCCCGCCGAGGGCCTGCTGGAGTTCGACGGCGAGGTCGGCGAGGAGTTTGGGCTGGGCGCCGGGGACGGTCGGGCGGGGGCCGAGGAGCCCGGTGAGCAGCTCGTCGTGGATGTCGGCGCGCCATGGCAGCCCGTCGTGCGCCATCTCGGCGGCGACCAGGGCGCCCGCGGACTCGGCGGCGACCAGCACGCGGAACCGCTGCCGGGCGGCCGGGTCGGTGAGCGCGGCGATCCGGCGCTGCTGTTCGGCGTGGACGGCGACGACGGCGGCCAGCGGGTCGGCGCCGGGCGGCAGTTGGAGCCGGTCGGGGGCGAAGAGGGTGTCCTGGCCGTCGTCGCTCTCGGCCGAGCCGGGCTCGGGCAGGTCGTCC
>NZ_JBFBDY010001162.1:0-1417 GCF_040683475.1 Kitasatospora sp. NPDC093558
GGGCTCCCCGCCCGGCCTGCTCAGCCGCCGCGCCTCCGGGTCGCGGACGTAGAGCGGCCGGCCGAGCGAGGAGTAGACGATGCGCTCGTAGCCCTCGGCGTGGAGCAGTTCCCAGAGGGTCTCCTCCAGGGTGCGCACCCGGTAGTCCGGGTCGACGAAGACGTCGTCCACGCCGGGGCCGTACAGGACGGTGAAGGGTTCGTCGGTGCTCAGGCGCAGGTCACGGAAGCGTTCGCCGCGCGCTGATGTGCTCATACGCCCACCTCGCTGCGCTCGGCAGGCGCTTCGCACAATGCGCACCTGTTGATGATGAGCTCGCTGCGCTCGCTCATACGCCCTCGCCGCGGGGCGAGGGCCGCAGGTCGTAGCGGGGGTCGTCGGTCCTGAGGTCGGGGGTGCCGGGTTCGAGCCGGGGCATCGGGACGGGCGCGTGCGTCCGGTGGCCGTTCGCGTCCAGCAGCCGGCGCACCGCCTCGGCGCGGGCCCGCTGGTCCGCCTCCGCCTCGGTGTCGCGGTCGGAGGAGATCACCCGGATCACGTTGCGGCCCGAGGCCGGGTCGGCGGTGTCGATGTCGATGACGATCTCGCTGCCGGTCTCGTGCCGCAGCCGGGTGATGTGGGCGCCGCGCTGGTCCGCGCCGACGAAGTCGTCCTCGACGTAGGCGTAGAACGCGGTCTCGGCGAGCGCCTGGACCACCTCGTCGGCGAGGTTGACGCGGATCTGCGAGGCCAGCTGGCACAGCCGCGCCTGCCGCACGGTGTCGGCCAGCTGCGCCTCCAGCGCCGGCGCCTCCTCCCGGCAGACGCGCTCCAGCTCCTCCGCGGTCGTGGCCTCGTCCCGCGAGCGCTCCAGCAACTCGGCCAGGTGCGAGCCCAGTTCGCTCAGGGCGCCGGAGGACCAGAAGTCGACGTCCAGCGAGTAGCCCGGGATCTCCCGCTGGTCGGGACCGACGACCGGCAGCTGCGCGCTGCGCCGCACCTGCTGCTCGACCAGGAGCACCGCCTGGACGGCCGCGGACTGCCAGGAACGGCGCAGGAGTTCGGCCTGCTCGATGCGGACGCGAAGCTCGCTGAGGGTGTAGTAGCCCTCCTGGGTCACCGCGAGCGCGGCGTCGTAGCGGCCGAGGTCGTGGTTGCCGCGCGCCTGGCCGAGGCGCACCTGGACGGCCGTCAACTCGCCCGGGGCGTAGCGTTCGTGGGGGAGGGTGTCGGCGATGAGGTCGGCCATGGCGCCGGCGTCGGCGAGCCAGGTCGCGGAGAGCTGTTCGGCCCTGGTCCGGTCGTGCCGCAGTTCCTTGACGTCGGACGCGAGCCGGGCGATCTCCTCGCGGCGTTCGCGGCGCTCGGCGGCGAGGCCGGTCTCGAACGCGCGCCGCTGCTCGTCGAGTTGCGCGCGCGTCTCGGCGCGCAGCTCGCC
>NZ_JBFBDY010001163.1:0-1411 GCF_040683475.1 Kitasatospora sp. NPDC093558
CCTCGCGCATGCTCGGGTCGCGCAGGAGGCCCAGGTGGCGCTCGAACCCGGCCTCGCCCGGCTCGGGTTCGGCGCCGCGCATGCCGGCCAGGCTGACGATCCAGCGGTCACCCTCGACGGGGAGCAGCACGCCCATGTACGGGGCGTCGGGGGCCTTCGTCTGCAGGTAGAGGGCCCGGCAGCCGAGTGCGGCGTCGGCGTCCTTCGGGCGGTGGTACAGCCGGGAGGCGTAGGTGACGCCCGCGTCCACCCGCTCCTCGGGCACCGGCGCGCAGCCGAGTTCCGCCAGCCAGGTCGTCATCGAGGTCGACCGGCCCGACGCGTCCACGACCAACTCGGCCGGGATCTCCTCGACTTCGCCGCGCTCCGGGCCGCGCTCGCGGACCTTGACGCCGGTCACCGCCCGCGCCGAGCCGAGTAGCCCGACCACCTCGGTGCCCTCCAGGAACTCGACCGCCGGGGCGGCGCGGACGCGGTCCAGCACCGCCTTGTCCAGGACCGGGCGGGTGCACGAGAGGAAGGACGTCTGCGCCGGGTAGTCCGCCATCCAGCCGGCCGAGCTGAGCCAGCGGAGGTCACCCGAAGTGGCGACCAGGTCGGCGCCCGCGTCCTTCAACTCCTGCTTGATGCCGGGCATCATCTCCTCCAGCAGCCGGTGCCCGGCCTCCAGCACCAGGTGCGCGTGGCGCCCCTGCGGGACGCCGGCGCGGAACTGCGGCTCCGCCGGGTAGCGGTCCCGCTCCACCACCACGATCCGCTCGGCGTAACCGCGCAGCGCCCAGGCCGCCACCGTTCCGGCGAGTCCGCCGCCGATCACCACCGCCGTGCCCCGCCCGGGGGCCGTCTCCGAAGAAGTCATGCCACGTAGCGTAGTTGGGCCCCGGTGCGCGCGTAATCGAATCGGAGGCGTGAACGGGCGTTGCCGGGGCGCCCGTTGACGTGCGCGTTCGCGCCCCGTCGGGCGGTTCCGGCCCGGCCCGGTGTGGGGAAACGATCGTGCGGGTACTGAACTCGTTCGAGTCGTGCAGGGGCAGCCGCCCGTGCGTGCGGGCAAGCTCTCGTTCTCCCGTCCCGCTCCCGGCGCCCGGCCGACGATGTCGGCAGCGCCCAAGGGGCGGCAGCGCTAAGAAGTCGTCAAGATCGGCGTCGAGCGGTGTCAAGGAGGCGTCAGGAGGAGTCTCATCGTCGGCGGCGCGGACATAGCGTCGCTCGGCGGAGAAAAAACGGTTCCGCGCCGGCCCCCGCAGGGAGACCCGGCGGAGCCGGACAACGGGGAAAAGGACGTGCGGTCATGACCACGGCGGCTACGGGCAGAACGGCCACATCCAAGGAGGCGGCCTCAGCGGGATCCTCCGCGGGGTCCTCGGCGGGATCCTCGGCAGGTTCCGATCCCGGGGAGGGCAGCCCAGCG
>NZ_JBFBDY010001164.1:0-1409 GCF_040683475.1 Kitasatospora sp. NPDC093558
CAGCAGCTCGTCGTGCCGGGCGGGGTTGGCACCGTCGGCGATCGGTTCCAGGACCTCCGCCATCGGCGGTCCGGGCTGCCGCGTGGGAGGCGCGGCGGCCCGACCCGCGACGATGCGACTACGATCAACTGGTAATCCCATCGCAGGTTTGGATGACATGACTGACCCTCAGCTGGCTGATCTCCTGGCCCATGTACGCGAGCACTCGCCCTTCTACCGTGACCTCTACGCCGCACTGCCCGGCGACGTCGCCGACCTGTCAGCGCTGCCGCTGATCGACCACACCGCCTACTGGGGCGCCCACGGCATCGAGCGCAGCGATCTGCTCACCGGCCCGCACCAGGACGGCATCGTTTTCAAGACCGGCGGCACCACCGGCGCACCGCGCGTCTCGGTCTACACCCGCGACGAGTGGCGTGCGATGGCCCGGCGCTTCGGCGACGGGCTGCCCGCCGCCGGGGTGCGCGCGGGCGACCGGGTGGCCAATCTGTTCTACGCCGGGGAGCTGTACTCCAGCTTCGTCTTCACCCTCAACGCCTTCCAGGAGGCGCCGGTCCCGGTGGTGCAGCTGCCGATCGGCGGTGCGGCGCCGCTGGACTTCACCATCGAGACCCTGCGCGACTTCCGCGCCACGGTGATCTCCGCGCCGCCGACCTCGCTGTGCCGGCTGGCCCGTCAGGTGGCCGAGACCGTGGGGACGCTGCCCCAGGTCCGGCTGGCGCTGTTCGCCGGAGAGGCCTTCTACGGCGACCAGTTGGCGCTCATGGCCGCCGCCTTCCCGAACGCGCGGGTCCGCTCGATCGGCTACGCCAGCGTGGACGCGGGTATCCTGGCCGGGCCGGTGGCGGACGAGCCGGACACCCGGGTGCACGAGGTGTTCGGCACCGACAAGGTGATCGAGCTGCTCGACCCCGAGAGCGGCGAGCCGATCACCGAGGAGGGCCGTCCGGGCCGGGTCATCGCCACCGACCTGGTGCGTCGCCTGATGCCGGTGATCCGCTACCCGGTCGGCGACATCGCCGAGTGGGTCGACTACCCGCGACGCCGCTTCCGGCTGCTCGGCCGTTCCGAGGAGGGTGCCCGGGTCGGCGTGGTCACCGTCTACCTGGAGGACCTGCGCGCCATGTCCGCCCGGGCCGACCGGCAGGGTGCGGTCGGCGACCTGCAGGTCGTGCTCCGGCACCGCGAGGCCAAGGACGAACTGCTCCTGCGGCTGGCCGGCCCGGCCCGCTCGGCCGACTTCGAGCGGGAGTTGCTCGCCGTGCTGGACGAAGCCCGACCGATGTTCGGCGCGGAAGTGCGCAAGGGGAACATCCACCCGCTCGCCTTCGAGTGGGTCGGCCCGGACGGACTGGACATCAACCCGCGCACGGGCAAACTGATCCGTCTCGTCGACCAGCGCGCGAACT
>NZ_JBFBDY010001165.1:0-1406 GCF_040683475.1 Kitasatospora sp. NPDC093558
GGCCAGCGCCCGGTGCTCCGGTGAGCCGATCACCACCGGGGCGCCCGGGCGGGTCAGCGACCGCTCGGCGGGCCGGGGCTTGTCCCACAGCCCGGCGCGCAGCTTGACCCGCAGGACGCGGGAGACGGCGTCGTCGATCCGCTCCTGCGGGATGACACCGGCCCGGACCTGCGCCACGGCCGTGCGGTGGACGCTCTGCCACGCCTCGCGGCCCGCCACCATGAGCACGTCGAGGCCCGCGTTGATCGCGTACCCGGCGTCCCCGGCCGAGCAGCGCGCGACCTCGGCGTGCGCGTCCCAGTCGGAGATCACGATGCCGTCGAAGCCCAGGGCGCCCTTGAGCACGTCGGTGATCAGGTACCGGCTGCCGTGCACCTTGTGGTTGTAGGGCTCGCCGCCGCCCGGTGTGTGGTCGTAGTTGGCCGGGTCCTCCCAGCTGCTGAAGGAGACCATCACGCTCTGCGCCCCGGCCGAGCTTGATGCCCGCCGCGTGGAGCACCTCGATGATCCGCCCCGCGGAGCGGTGCATCAGCGGCTCGCCGCCGCCGATCAGGATCACGGCGAGGACCTTGGAGTCCGCGAGTTCGTGGGCGAGGCGCAGGATGCGGTCCTGGCCGATCTGCCCGTGGTGCAGGACCTGGGAGGAGATGCACTCCGGACAGGCCAGGTCGCAGACGGTGGTCGGGTCGAGGTCGACCACGAGCGGGGAGGCCAGGCGCCGTCCTCGCGCGACGTCGAGGACGGAGGGGAGGACGGATCGCTGATAGAGCTTGCCGACGAGGTCGAGGTTGCGCTCGACGAACTGGGTGCCGACGGCGTCACCCAACTGCGTACGTGGCTCGTCCATGCGGGACTCATCTCCTGTTCGGAGTCACAGCTGGGAGCGCTCCCATTTGAGGGTCGCATGGGACCCGTGGGGAGGTGGAAGCGTTTCCGTGAAACTAGCCCGCGCCGGGGCGCCGAGTCAACGGAAATCGGGCGGCGGCGACGTGGTGGTGCAGTGGTGCTGAGTATCTGTCAAGTCCTTGAATTAGCCTGATTGTTGATGGTCATCCGCTGCCGACGGCGAAGCGATCGCGGCGCCCCGTCCGGTTCGAGCGCGGCGGGCGCAAAGTTTCCGAAACATCACCGAAACTTTCAACCGCGTATTGACGCTGCCCGTGGGCTCCGAGTTACCTGGCGATGGGAGCGCATCCACCCCACCCAGCGCCGTCCGCCGGACGGCCACCACCGTGCTCCCACCCCCGAACCGACGGCGCCAGAGCCGTCATCGCTCGTGCACCACGACCCGCCGACGGCGCGGGAGTGGCGCACCTCCCCCCGGAGCGACCCTGGAGGTCGACCATGCCTCTTCGAAGGATCCTGATCGGACTGCACCGCGCCTGGACCGCAGCGCTCGTCCTGGC
>NZ_JBFBDY010001166.1:0-1406 GCF_040683475.1 Kitasatospora sp. NPDC093558
CTCTACTCCCCGGGCGTGCCCGTCCGCTTCGGACCTCCCACGCGCCCGGGCGGCCTGCCCACCCCTTGAGTCCCGCCGGCGATCCGGCTCACGGCCCGTCGGGGCAGAGGTGGCTGGACTCCCGCGCGTGGGCGCTGTACAGCGTGGGGTGATCCGGGTCCTCCATGGTGGTGAAGACGAAGTCCACGGTGACGTCCGCGAGTTCGTCAACGATGGTCACCATGCTGAACTGCGGCAGGGAGTGCGTCTCGGGACGCCGCTCCCACCGCACACCGGCGGCGGCGAAGGCGGCCGACAGCTCCTGGAAGCCGGGCGGACCGGGGAAGGAGCCGTACTCGCCGGGCCCGCCGACCGGAAGGACGACGTCGTCGTACCACGTCCGGACGGCGACCGCGCCGATGATCCCGCAGCGGCAGACGTCGACGGACAGGGCCCCGTACCGGAACCACACCGGCCACGGAATCTCGTCGACGACGCGACCCGAGTCCTCGGCCTCCCCTCGGCCGGGCACCGGGAACGGGCCGAGCGGCCGCAGTCCGGCGAAGTCCCCGGTCGCGCCGAACCGTGTCAGAAGGTCCACCAGCGTCGCCGTCTCCATGGCGATCATCATGCCATTGCGCGTTCGACCGGCCGAAAGGCGTTCGCACCCGCGTGCGCAGCCCGCGACAATGGCGGCCATGCAGCGCATCGAGTTCCTGACCTACCCCGCGGATGACGCCTCGTCGAACCTCCTGTGGGGGATCCGCATCGACGGCGTGGACCTGCGGGTTCACGCCGCCGAGGCCACCCGCGACCTCTGGCGCAGGGAATACATGGACGGGAGCCCGAGCGAGCTGGAACGCCTCCTGCTGACCCAGCACGACGGTCTGCCGGTCGAGGAAGTCGCCGACGCCGGACGCCACTTCCTCGGCGACCCCGCCCCGCAGTTCACCGGCGCCGGCGCCGGCCCCTGCTCGACCGCCGTCCTCGGCTGCTCCTGCGGGCTCTGGGGCTGCTGGCCGCTGCTCACGACCATCACCATCACTCCCGAGACCGTCACCTGGTCCGCCTTCCGGCAGCCCTTCCGCAAGGAGTGGGGCGAACTTCCCATGGGCCCGTACGTCTTCGCCCGCCCTGCCTACGAGGCCGCGCTCACCGCGCCCACTCGCCTCACCGGGGACCCGCTGGAGCTCGACGGAGAGCACGCGCCGTGACGTGAACGCGCCCTCGGCGCGGGCTCGTCACACCACGAAGACGGCGAGGATGGCGGCGAAGAGCAGCACGGTGACGATGGGCCAGTAGATCAGGTGGGCGGCCATGTTGCCGTTCCAGTCGAGCAGTTTCAGCCGGTGGGTGGAGGTGCCGGGGCTCCGGACGTTGCCGGGGCTCCGGACGCCACGGGCCCGGCGGGGACCGCCGGAGTGGCG
>NZ_JBFBDY010001167.1:0-1406 GCF_040683475.1 Kitasatospora sp. NPDC093558
GTGCCGTCCAGATCGGTGACCAGAATCCGTGAGACCGGTGACATCCGTGACATCCGTCGGACGCTAGCACGATCACTCAGCGGAATGAAGTGTTCACCTCAAGCAGGGGTGGTGCGGCGGCGAGCGGCAGCCGGGCGGCGAGCTCGTCGGCGCGCAGGGCCGCGGACGAGCCGGGGCCGGTGGTCGCCGCGGCCCCGCAGACCACGGCCGCCGCGAGGCAGTCCGGCAGGCTCCGGCCGTCGAGCAGGCCGTGCACGAGGCCCGCGCCGAAGCAGTCCCCGGCGCCCGTGGTGTCGACGGGCCGCACCGGGACGGCCGGGACGTCGTGGCGCTCGCCGCCGCGGACGGCGGTGGCGCCGTCCGCGCCGCGCTTCACCACCAGGGTCGCCACCAGGCCGGCGAGTTCGGCGATCGCGTCCTCCGGGCCGGCGGCGCCGGTCAGGCGCAGCGCCTCGGCGGCGTTCGGGGTGAAGACGTCGATCAGGGAGAGCACGCGGCGCACCGCCGGGTCGTCCAGCGTCGCGGGGGAGTCGTGGCAGTCCATGACCACCTGGGTGCCGAGCCGGCGGGCGGCCTCGGCGGCGGCCACCATCTCGTCGTCCCACCGCAGTTGGGGCACCATCAGGACGCGCGGGCGGTACCGCCGCAGCAGCGGGACGAGCGGCACGGGCTCGACCGGGTCCTGGAAGCTGACCATCGCGCGGTCCCCGGGGTACGCCATCGCGACCGTGACGCTCCGCACCGGGACGGGGTGGTGGCGGAAGGCCGACGCGTCCAGCCCCTCCCGCCGGGCGCTGGCGAGCACCTGGGCGCTGAAGGCGTCCGTGCCGAAGTCCGCGCTCCACACCACGTCCCGCCCGAGCCGGCGCAGCGCCATCGCGGGCGTGAACGCGCCCCCCGCCTCCCACGCGAAGCCGTCGGCGAACACCTCCCCGCCGGGTTCGACCGGCCGGGGCAGCCCGTGGAACACCAGATCCGCGAAGTACGCGCCGACCACCAGCACTTCGCACGGCTGTAAGGTCCCGTTCGACTCCATCCGGCGAGCATAGGGGCCCGTGGGGCGCCAGGGGGCGGGAACGCCGCGAACGCGTCGAAGTCGGGAGGAGTAGGAGAGAACGGGTTCGTTCACTAACATCGGGAGTAGATCGGGAGTCGATCCGGGACAGCGGAGAGGTGGTGCCGGTATGTCCGCCGAACCCGAGGCCACGCGCGGAGCGACCGAGGCGGCGCCGCTGCGCCGGCGCGGCGAGGTGCTGGAGAGCGCGATCTTCGGGGCCACGCTCCAGCAGCTCGTCACGGACGGCTACGCGCGCCTCACCATGGAGGGCGTCGCGGCGGCGGCCCAGACCGGGAAGGCCGCGCTGTACCGCCGCTGGTCGTCCAAGGAGGAGCTGGTCAAGGACGCC
>NZ_JBFBDY010001168.1:0-1405 GCF_040683475.1 Kitasatospora sp. NPDC093558
GGACGTTCTCCGGCTTGACGTCGCGGTGGACGATCCCGGCCGCGTGCGCGGCGGCCAGGCCGTCGGCGACGTCGGCGATGATCGACGCGGCGGTCTGCGGGGGCAGGGCGCCGTCGCGTTCGAGCCGGGAGCGCAGGTCGGTGCCCTGGACGAGCTCCATGACCAGGGCGAGGTCGCTGCCGTCCACGACCATGTCGCGCACGCCGACCACCCGGGGGTGGTCGAGACTGGTCAGCGCGGCGCGCTCCTGGACGAAGCGGCCGACCAGCACCTGGTCGGCGGCCAGGTCCTCGCGCAGCAGCTTGACCGCCACCGGGCCGTCCGGCCCCTCACCGAGCCAGACCGTCCCGGCCGAACCCCGGCCGATCACCTGATGGACGGTGTACCGGCTGCCGATCTTGCGTGCCAATGCTGCTCCGTGGGCGGCGCGGGAGCGCGCCGGGGGCTCCGGTGCGCTCGGTGGGGCGGGACAACACCGACCAACCTACGCGCCCCGACGCCCCTCGCGGGCCGCCTGAGGGCCCCGGAACGGCACTCGCGGGCGAGAAATCTTCGAAATTGTCGACAAAGCGTCAATCCCGCCGTCCGGGCGGCCGCCGGGGGACGGCCGGGCCCGGCGGGGCGTCAGTTCTTCGCGCTGTCGAAGATGTTGGTCACCCAGTCGTAGGCCGTGTGGTACCAGCCCTGGACGTTGTCCCAGTAGTGCGGCAGCGGCGTGAAGTTCCACAGCGCCACGGCGGCGACCGCCAGCACCAGCAGGATCATCAGACAGCCCTTGAGGCAGCCGAGCCCCGGGATGTACATCCGGTTGCGGCTGCGCGGACGGCGCTCGCGCGGCGGGGCCGGCTCGCGGCGGGACGGCGCCGGCGGCTCCTCCCGGCGGGCCGGCGGCTCCTCGCGGCGCTGCGGCGCGGGCGGCTCGGCCCGGCGCACCGGGGTGGGCGGGGGCGGCGGCGGGTAGCCGGCCTGCGACCGGCCGTAGCCCTCCGGGGCCTGCCGGTAGCCGCCGGGCGGCTGCGGGCGGCCGCCCTGGCCCGCCTGGTTCGCCTGACCGCCCTGGTTCGCCTGGCCCCTCTGATTCGCCTGATAGGGCGGCGGGGCCACCGGCGGGCGCTGGGCGTACCCGGGCGGCGGGCCCTGACGGCGCTGGTCGGGGCGGTAGCCGCCGGGCTGCTGCGGCTGGTACGCCCCGGGGTAGCCGCCCTGACCACCCTGGCCGCCCTGGCCCGGGTGCCCGGGGTAGCCGCCCTGGCCGCCTTGACTGCCTTGACCTCCCTGGTTCCCCTGGTAGGGCTGCGGGGCGACCTGCGGCGCAACGCGTGCAGCACCACCGCCATCTCCATCCACGTGTACGGCGCCGACGTGTCGCGCCTCGGCACCAGCATCCGGCGCGTCTACCGGCTGC
>NZ_JBFBDY010001169.1:0-1404 GCF_040683475.1 Kitasatospora sp. NPDC093558
CGTCCGTTCTCAGACCACGGAAGCGCCGCTGCCCGCGATCACCTCGGGCCGCAGCAGAGCGCTGAGCGTCTCGGCCGGGAGCAGCCCCTTCTCCAGGACGAGCTCGGCCACGCCCCGGCCGCTGGCGAGGGCCTCCTTGGCGATGTCGGTGGCAGCCGTGTACCCGATGTGCGGGTTGAGAGCGGTCACAAGGCCGATGGAGTTCTCCACGGTCGCGCGCAGCACCTCGGTGTTGGCGGTGATGCCGACGACGCAGCGCTCGGCGAGGGTGAGGCAGGCCGCCCGCAGGTGGGTGATCGACTCGGACAGCGAGTGCAGGATGATCGGCTCGAAGGCGTTGAGCTGGAGCTGCCCGGCCTCGGCGGCCATGGTGACGGCGACGTCGTTGCCGATCACCTCGAAGGCGACCTGGTTGACGACCTCGGGGATCACCGGGTTCACCTTGCCGGGCATGATGCTCGAACCGGCCTGCACCGGCGGCAGGTTGATCTCGCCGAGGCCCGCGCGCGGCCCCGAGGACAGCAGCCGCAGGTCGTTGCAGCTCTTCGACAGCTTGACGGCGATGCGCTTGAGCACGCCGGACATCTGGACGAACGCGCCGCAGTCCTGCGTGGCCTCGACCAGGTTGGCCGCGGTGACGAGGGGCAGCCCGGTGAGCTCGGCGAGGTGGCGGCGGGCGGACTCGGCGTAGCCGGCGGGCGCGTTGAGGCCGGTGCCGATCGCGGTCGCGCCGAGGTTGATCTCCAGGATCAGCTCGACGGCCTCCGCGAGCCGGCTGCGGTCCTCGTCGAGCATGACCGCGAACGTCGAGAACTCCTGCCCGAGCGTCATCGGCACGGCGTCCTGCAGCTGCGTGCGGCCCATCTTCAGGACGTCGCGGAACTCGACGGCCTTGCGGGCGAAGGCGTCCTGGAGGACTGCCATCGCGTCGAGCAGGCCGCGCACGGCGAAGACGGTCGCGATCCGGACGGCGGTCGGATAGACGTCGTTGGTGGACTGGCCGAGGTTGACGTCCTCGTTGGGGTGCAGGTGGCGGTACTCGCCCTTGGCGTGCCCCAGCAGTTCCAGCGCCCGGTTGGCCACGACCTCGTTGGCGTTCATGTTGGTCGAGGTGCCGGCGCCGCCCTGGATGACGTCGACGACGAACTGGTCGTGCAGCTCGCCGCCGCGGATCTCGCGGCAGGCGGCGACGATCGCTTCGGCCTTCGCCGGCTCCAGCAGGCCGAGTTCCCGGTTGGCGAGGGCGGCGGCCTCCTTGACGGCGGCGAGGGCGTCGATCAGGTGCGGGTACGCGGAGATGGGCGTGCCCGTGATGGGGAAGTTCTCGGTGGCGCGCAGCGTGTGGACGCCCCAGTAGGCGCGGTGGTGCTCTCGATCGACGAGAAGACCGCGATCGCAGCCCGC
>NZ_JBFBDY010001170.1:0-1404 GCF_040683475.1 Kitasatospora sp. NPDC093558
GGGCGCGTTGCCGTCGTCGATGGCCAGCAGGGTGGTGTCGGTGGTGACGGTGGTGCGCCGCCCGAGCGCCTTGACGAGGGCGGGGGCGTGGCCGTAGACGCTGGAGCCGAGGGCCCGTTCGGTGAACATCCCGGTGGTGAGGACGGCGGCCAGCGCGTGTTCGTCCCGGTAGGGCGTCAGGTTGAACACGGCGGCGAAGAACTCCGGCACCTGGGTGCGCGGGGTGGCGGGCGGGCCGAGGACGACGGCCGGGTCCACCCGGCGGCCGGCGAAGTCCACCGCGCCGCCGTGCACGATCCGCTCGCGGTGGCGGGCCAGGAACAGCGCCGCCTCCTCCAGGGCACCTTCGTAGAACAGCGGGCCGTAGTCGGCGTCCGGCTCGGTGTAGGAGCCGTAGCGCAGGCCCTTGAGCTCGGTGACGAGGGCGTCCACGAAGGGGGTCAGCAGGCTCTCGTGCACGCACAGCAGGTCGGGGCCGAGGCAGTCCTGACCGGAGTTCAGCAGCCGGATCTCCACGGCGTCGCGGGCGGCCCTCGCCACGTCGGCGCCGGGCGCGATGACGAAGGGGTTGACGCCGGAGCCGAGGAACAGGAACAGCTGCCCGGGGGAGAGTTGGGCGCGGACCTGCTCGGCGTTGCGGTAGGCGCCGGTGAAGACCACGACGTCGGCGCGTGCGGCCTCCTCCTCGACGAACTCCCGCTGGCTGGTGGTGGCCAGCTCCACCGGCAGGCCGTGCACCGGCGCCAGCATCGCGTGCAGGCTGGCCATCTGGTCCTTGACCTGACTGGAGGGCCGGAACACCAGGTCCCGGGTGAAGAGCGAGGGGACGAGGAGGTAGAGGACGTAGGAGTAGAGGATCAGGTTGGACGGCATGAAGACCGCCGAGCGGCCGACCGCGGGGGGCCGGTGACGGGCCACCTCGCCCTCCGCGCCGTCCAGCGTCGCCAGGGCCGCCTCCAGCTCGTACCCGGCGGCTCGGTGGGTGGAGATCTCGCACAGCAGAGCGCGCACGTGCTCGGCGTTGTCGGCCAGGAAGTCGCGGACCCGGCGCAGCGCCGCGGGCCGGGCGGGGACGGGGGTCATGCATCCCTCCTCGATGTCGGGAAGTCCATGATGAGTCAGAGTCAAGTAAATGTCATTACTTGTCAAGTAGAGTCATGGACTCTCGGGCCGGTGTTGGCGTCGGCGTCGGCGTTGGACGGCGCAAGGCGGTGTCGGGTGGCGTCGGACGGCGCCGGGGGGTGCTGGGCGGCGCCGGACCCGGTGCCCATTGCCCGGAGGGCCGTGGATCGCCAGCAGGCCCCGACGACCAGCAGGTAGGCGCCGGCGAGCCCCACGATCGTCCAGCGCAGCCCCAGCGTCTCCAGGGCCACGACCGCCAGTGCTGCGCCCAGCGGGACCGCG
>NZ_JBFBDY010001171.1:0-1403 GCF_040683475.1 Kitasatospora sp. NPDC093558
ATGCTCTCAGAAATGGCCCCGGACATCTATTCCTCCTGGGTTTTCCCTCCCCGGGAATTATCCCGGGGCAGGTCGGGCTGACCGCATCTTCCAGAATGCGGTCCAGGTTCGTTTGCGAAGTGTTCTGTCCGCACGGATCGCGCGGAAGTGGCTACGCGATTTACGGACCGGCCGTCACATCACCGTCGTGCGGTAGAGCAGCCGGTGGTGGTAGCGGCTGTCGCACGGGGTGCGGGTGTGCATGGTCGCGTCGTTGTCCCAGATCACCAGGTCGCCGACGTTCCAGCGGTGGCGGTAGAGGTAGCGCTCCTTGGTGGCGTGCGCGTGCAGGTCGTCCAGCAGCTCGGCGCCCTCCTTCTCGCCGAGCCCCACGACCCCGCTGATGATCATGCTCCCGAGCAGGAGCGAGCTGCGCCCGGTCACCGGGTGGCGGCGCACGATCGGCTGCGCGACGTCCGGGGTGCGCTCGCGCTCCTCGGCGGAGAGCGGCTTCTTGTGTGGATTGGTGAGGAGCTCCTGGTCGACGAGGTACGTCATGGAGTGGACGGCCTTCAGACCGTCGATCCGCTCCCGGACCTCCACGGGCAGCTCGTCGTAGGCCGTCGTGCTGTCCGCGAAGATCGTGTCGCCGCCCTCCTCCGGGGCGATCGCCGAGTACAGCAGCGACGCGCGGCTCATGACCTCGCGCCAGGAGTAGTCGGTGTGCCACTCCTCCTGGTCGTCGCCGTCGTAGAGGCCGATCGGCTCGCCGTCCTCGAAGATGTTGCTGATCTTCAGCACCTCGGGGTGCTCCGGCACGACGTACCGGGCGACGGGGTAGACGTCCAGCGGGCCGAACAGGCGGCTGAAGCGGACGTGGTCGGCGTGGCCGAGATCCTGGCCCGGCAGGACGAGCACGCGGTGGCGCACGAGGTCGTCGAGGATCCGGTCGGCGGTCTCCCGGCCGACCTCCTCGCGCAGGTCGATGCCGGTGATGCGGGCGCCGAAGACGGGGCCCAGCGGTTCGAGTGTGTAGGACGTCATGGGAAACACCTCTCGTGTGGGGGTTCCGCAAACATGTCGGCGCGCGCAGCGTCAGAGGGTGCGCCAGTCGCGCTCCGGGTCGGCGAGGACGGCCAGCACGATCCGCCGGTACGCGGCCACCCAGCCGGCCACCGTCTCCCCGTCGAACTCCTCCGGGTTGTACTGGACCATGCCGCTGACCTCGCCCGACGGCGCGACGCCCATGTTCCAGGCGGCGCCGCCCGGGATCTGCTCGCTCACGCTCTCGCCCTTGGCGACCGGCACGGCCCCCTCGGAGATGCGGAACGGGTCCTCGCCGTCGGCCGAGGCGGCCAGGGTCTCGGAGAAGCCGAAGATGAAGTCGCAGTTGCGCGGGTCGGCCATCGGCGCCATCAGCGAGG
>NZ_JBFBDY010001172.1:0-1401 GCF_040683475.1 Kitasatospora sp. NPDC093558
AGGACCATCGGCACCATGGCCCGCCCGCAGCATCGCGCTGCGGACGACCGCCGGCGCCCCGGCGGCTCAGCCCCAGGGCTGGGCCACCAGCCAGCTGGTGTCGTCAGCCCAACTGGTGGAGCTGTCCCAGCTGTTGGAGCCTCCGTTGTCGGCAATGTAGACCGTGTAGTCGTAGTGGCGGAGGTACTTCGTCGGGAAGTTGACGGACTGGAAGGAGGTGCCGACCCCGCTGTTGCCGCTGGTGACGCAGAAGGTGGCGTCCTGTGCGTAGGAGCCGGCGCCGCTGTCGAAGTCCAGGTAGAGCTCGTAGTTGTAGTGATGCAGGAACTGCCCGGGGTTGTTGGCGGACTCGAAGGACAGGCAGGAGCTGTTGGCCAGTCCGGCGCGGACGATCCAAGTGGCGTCGGCCTTGTCGGTGGCCGAGCCGGCGGAGCTGGTGTCGGAGATGACGACCTTGGAGTCGGTGTCGTTGTGGCGGAGGTAGTGCGAGGTACAGCAGGGCGCGGTGGTGGCCCGCAGGGAGATCCGGGAGCCCGGGGTCAGCGTGCCGGTGCCGGTCGAACCGCTGTTGTAGCCCACGGCGGTGATGTTGGCCTGGACCGCGTTCTCGGTGGCGTCCGACGGGTAGCCCTGGGTCATGACCCCTTCGTAGAAGGTGCCTTGGGCCCACTTGCTGTTGTCACCGCCGATGCCGAGGATGATCGAACCTTCCTTGTGCATCGGGTTGTAGCCGGTGTCGTTGGGGCGTACGCCGTTGTAGAAGGTGGACAGGCCGCCCGACTGGGCGTCGCCGCCGCGGAGGGCCCACTGGTTCGGGCCGCCCTTGAGCATGGCGGTCAGGAACCGGTTGTTGACGCTGGGGTCATTGGCGTTGGCTCCACGGTTGACCCCGGAGAACAGGCCGTTCTCCAGGTCGGCCATGACCCAGGGGCCGTTGCCGCTGCCCGAGCCCCAGCTGCTGTTGTTGCCGAAGTAGAGGGCCTCCATGTGGCCGTTGCCGGTGTCCAGGTTGTTGGTCTCGGCGTTGCCGTAGTCGAAGCAGCAGCCGCCGTTGAAGTGCGTGCCGTCGAAGATGGCGTACATGCCCTCGGGCTGGTCGCCGGTGGCGATGCCGCTGGTGTTGTTGTTGCGGTAGCCGGTCCCGGGGGCGACGTAGACGCCGTACGCCTTGTGCCCGCCGACGGTGACCGGCGCCTCGACGGCGTTGGCGAGGTTGTCCGGCCCGCCGGCCGCCCCGCCGGCAGGCGCCTGGGTAAGGTGGTTGCCCTTGCCGGACTGGTCGTAGAGGACCGTGATGACGCAGCTGGTGCCGGCGCAGAAGGAGTCCTGCGCGGCGGCGTCGGCGTATCCGCCGGCGCTCAGCAGGCCGATGTCCCTGGTCGCGTTGTCGGAGGCGCGCCT
>NZ_JBFBDY010001173.1:0-1400 GCF_040683475.1 Kitasatospora sp. NPDC093558
GGGCCGGCATCGCCAAGGTGCCCACCGTCGGGGTCCACGGCTGGCGGGCGGCCGGTGTGGTGAGCCCGGACCTGGTCGCCGGGGCCGTCGCCGAAGCCGAAGCCGAAGCCGTCGCCGGGGCCCGGAACGGCGGCCACGAATTGACCTGAGCACGGCCGTTTCCGGCAACTGGAACAACTCCCGGAAATAGGAATCCATGCCCGCCGATTCATTGCCGCCCCGCGACCCCGCCTATTCACTGGGGGAACGTGACATCACATCCGACGGGAGATTACCGATGTCCCTTCCCACGGGCGACAGAGCCCGGACCGGCGGCCAGGATCTGAGCCGGCTGCCGTCGCTCACCGGAATGCGCATGATAGCCGCGCTCATGGTGTTCTTCTTCCATGCCCTCTACCAGTATCCGTTCGCCTCCAAAGGAACCTCGGACATCTACGGTTCCGTCTTCGGCCAGGGCGGCTGGACCGGAGTCGGCTTCTTCTTCCTCCTCAGCGGCTTCGTGCTGGCCTGGTCCGCCCGGCCCGCCGACACCGCCCGCCGCTTCCTGCGCCGGCGCTTCTTCAAGGTCTTCCCCAACCACCTCGTCACCTACGTCGCCGCCGCCGTGATCTTCCTGCTCCTCGGGCAGTCCCTGGGCGGCTGGAAGGCCCTCGCGAACCTCCTGCTGCTGCAGGCCTGGTTCCCGCAGATCGACGTCGAGACCAGCGTCAACCCCGTCGCCTGGTCGCTGTCCGTGGAGGCGCTGTTCTACGTCTCCTTCCCGCTGCTGCTGCGCCTGGTGGGCCGGATCCGCCCGCAGCGCCTGTGGGCCGTCGCCGGGGCCCTCGTCGCGGCGGTCCTCGTCGTGCCGATGATCGCCTGGGCGCTCCCGGACCGGCCCGGCCTGTTCTTCGCGCCGGTCTCCCAGTGGCAGTTCTGGCTGGTCTACGTCCTGCCGGCCACCCGGGTGCTGGACTTCGTCCTCGGCATGCTGCTGGCCAGGATCGTCAAGGAAGGCCGCTGGATCGGCCTGCCCCTGCTGCCCGCCATGGCCCTGGTCGTCGCGGGCTACGCCCTCACCTCGCACGTGAGCTGGACCTACGGACTGGTCGCGGTCATGGTGGTGCCGCTCGGCCTGATGATCGCCGCCGCCGCCCACGCCGACGTCACCGGACGGTGGTCGCCGCTGCGCGGGCGGGCCATGGTGTGGCTGGGCAACGTCTCCTTCGCCTTCTACCTGTGGCACAGCCTCGTGCTCACCCAGGTCCACCGGCTGATGGGCGGTGCGACGAAGACCTGGGACGACGCCGGGGCCCTCGGCTACATCGCGATCGCCTTCACGCTCACCCTGCTGCTCGCCTGGGCCCTGTACGCCCTGGTGGAGGAGCCGGTCATGCGCCGCTGGAGCATGCCGGGGCGCG
>NZ_JBFBDY010001174.1:0-1395 GCF_040683475.1 Kitasatospora sp. NPDC093558
TGGGCGAGGGCGGCCGCGCCGAGGGTGCGGGCCAGGCCGAGGGCCTGGTCGCCCTGGTGCTGGACGGTGGCCGGGTCGACCCGGTCCGGGTCGTCGGCGGCGCCGTGGTAGGCCGTGTAGCCGTCCAGGTAGGCGAGGTTGAGACCCTGGTGGCCGGCCCGCGCGAGGACGGTGAAGTCGGTGAGGTTGGGCAGGTAGCGGTAGGCGGCGTCGAGCAGCGAGCTCGTGCGCGCGGAGGGGACGTGGTCGGCGAGCGCGTCGACCAGCCAGGCGGCGTCGGGGCCGGTCTCGAACATCAGGCTGGGGCCGCGGCTGCCTCGGGCCTCGAAGTTGAGCACGACGGCGTCGCGCGGCAGGAACTCCGGTGCGTCGGCGAGGGCCCGGGAGCCGAGCAGACCGCTCTCCTCGGCGTCGGTGAAGACGAGGAGGACGTCGTTGCGCGGGGCCGGTCCGGAGCGCAGGGCGCGGGCCGTCTCCAGCAGCACGGCGACCGGGACCCCGGCGTCGTTGGCTCCGGGGCCGGCCTCGGTGGAGTCGTAGTGGGTGACGAGGGCGACCGGCCGGGTGCTCGCGCTGCCCGGGAGGCGCGCGACGACGTTGTCCACGCGCAGCCCGGCGTAGCGGGAGTCGGCGCCCGTGGGGGAGAGGTCGGGCATGTGGGTGACGGACGCGGTGGTCTGCACCCTCGTCTCCAGGCCCAGCTCGGTGAGCGTGCGCACGATGTCCTCGCGGACCCGGGTGTGGGCGGGGGAGCCGCTCGGGCGCGGCTCGGTGGCGATCGCGCGGACGCGGTCGACGGCGCGGGCGGCGGAGAAGTCCCGGGCGGGCGCGTTCGCGTCGCGCGGGGCGGGCAGCCGGTCCTGCCAGGCGGTCAGGGCCGCGCAGAGCGCGGCGAGGAGCAGGACGGCGACCGGGAGGATCCAGGGGGAGGGTGGTGCCGGGGAACCGCCGCGGCGCGGGCCGGGCGGCTCGGCGGGTCGGACCGGTGGGGTGTCAGACCGCTTGACTGCCATGGACGGTGGGCTCCTCGCGGCGGCGGTACGGGTGGTGGCGGTCGCGGGAGGGTTCGCACCGGCGGAGCGTGCCCGCGATCTGCTCGGCGATGTCCCGGCCGGTGGCGGCGCCGAGTTCGGCTTCGGCGCGCTGCCGGGCGTAGTCGCGCACGAGCGGGTTGAACGCGTAGTGCGGGCCGTCGGCGACCTCGCCGGGGGCGACCGCGAGCAGGTGCTGGCCGACCAGCAGGTCGAGCAGCCGCTGGGTGTCCTCGTCCGGCCGGTCGGCGACGGCGGAGGCCACGCACTCGGGGATGGAGGCGAGTTCGCACAGGCTCAGCCGCAGCCACAGGCGGTAGCCGGCCAGCGAGAGCTGGTCGAGCGTGGAGGCCAGGCGGGCGCC